>JASHTD010000110.1 GCA_030040725.1 Candidatus Sulfotelmatobacter sp.
TGCGCTCGCGCGGCAGTACGGGAAGGTCAGGTTGACCTGATTGCAATTCAGCGAAATCGTGCCCGGTGCTCCTTCAGGATGCAACGGTCCATGACGACAAAGATTCCGCTCTTCCGGGCTATTTCTGCTGCCTTATCGTGCACAACATCTTCCTGCATCCAGATCGCAGAAATTTTAAGCTGAATCGCCTGATCTACAATTTCCGGCACGAATTCCGGGCGGCGAAAGATGTTCACAATGTCGATCTTCGCCGGGACATCCAGCAACGATGGATAGGCTTTCTCCCCGAGACAGGATTCGATCTGCGGATTCACCGGAATGATGCGGTAACCCTGACTTTGCATGTAGGCGGAAACACCATGGCTCGGACGCATCGGATCGCAGGAAAGGCCGACCACCGCGATAGTTTTTGCGCGTTGCAACAGCGCAGCGATAGGGTCTTCTTGTGGAAGCGTTGCCATCAGGCTCCAGTACTAACTTTTGCTCTTGCTTGCAGTCTCGATCTTCTGCTTGTACATCTTCAAAGCCAGCTTGCGGACGGTCTCCGAGACTTCTTTATTCGCCGAAATGTTCTTCAAATCTTGCGCAAGCAAATGTTTCATCAGCCCCAAACCGAGATCCAGCGGCGTACGCGGGTTCGAAACTAGATTTCTGACCACGATATAGTTCTTCATGAAGCGGCGCTTCAGAGGAATCTGTCGCAGCACTGCCTCCAGAACATTCTTTTGCAGAGCGAACTTTTCTACTTCTCCATCGGAAAGTTTCGGCGCTTCGAGCACGGCGAGAGCGACCACCTTGGTGCCGTCACGAATCAGAATGGAGCGCTCTTCTTTGTTGCCTTTCAGTGCAAGCTGAATGCGACCTTTCACATCCAGCTTATTAATCTTCTGCAGCGTGTTGTCGCGGCGTCCACCATCAGCCGGGGCTGCCGGCTTTCGCACGGCAGCAGCGACTCCGTCGGGCGGTTTCGCGCCGGTGGTCTCGTTCGCAGTAGGCGCCGCGTCGGCAGTTTCTGAGCTGCCGGAGTCATCCTCCGCGAAAATCCCCACCATGCCGCCAACCGGCTGAAAGGGTTTACTCTCCTCGGTAGAAATCTCCGCCGCATTCTCTGCCAAGTATGCCGAGACCGCTTCATCGGGAACGTCCGCGGCATTTCCGGCAACCTCCTGACCCGAGTCGGAAGACTGCTGCGCTACTCCAGTCCCAGACTGCTGCATGTTTCCTGCATCGCTTTGAGCCGCTTGCGGCACGCTGGTGCTTTGGGGCATCGGGGCCGGCGGCGCTTGCCCGGTCTTCAGCAGCTTATCGACGGCCACGACTTCATCCGACTTCAGGTAAGGATTCGATCGCAAGGACTTGAGAACGACAGCGGAACCGGTCACTCGCGCGCTCTTCAGCATGACGTCGATCGATTCTCTCGATGCCGAAAGCGCAAATTTGACCAGCTCCGCTTCGGAGACGGATGGATTTTCGAGCAGCACCGGCAAGAGCTTCGGCCGAAGATTTTCCGGGGAAATAAGGTAATGAAGCACTTCCTGGGTGGTCTTTGGATTCGACGCGGCGGAGAGCGACGCTTTCTCCTCCCACCCGGCAAGAGTCATGCGGGCGAGGTCGCCGAACACTTTATTGTTCTTTGCCAAGTAGACCAGTATTTCGATGTTTTCGTCCGGCGGCACGGAAAGAGCGCCTTTGGCGGCAAACTGCATCATGTTCGACGGCAGCTTGGAAGCGCGGAGTAAATCAATCGTGCGCGGCATGAACTTTTTCCTCTGGAGTATTCGGGCTGGTGATCGCCTCGAGCTCTCGAACTTCCAATTCGTATTCTCGAATTAATCGGCTGGGCTTGTCTCTCAGAAATTCATTCAGCAGAGCACGATAGTACCAAAGCGTTCCTGACCGTCCGCCGCTGAAACGCTCCCATATCTCGTCGCCCAGTTGCCGGTAATCGGAAAGAATAGATCGGATATTGTTCAACTTATCGGCCGCCGAGACGAGCCTGGTCGACGCGTCCGCGGTTGTTAAGTGCTCGAGGTACGCTTCCTTGCGCTGGCGCCATGGCGGCTTGGGGCTGCCATAGGAGTCAGTGCAGCCGTCGACGATTTTTGCCACACGCCTGCCAAATCTCCGACGAACCTCCTTCAGAACTGCAATTCCGCCGCAGTCTTCGACCGCATCGTGCAACAAGGCCGCAATCGCCATCTCTTCGTCGCCGCCGAATTCGAGCACCAAAGAGGCGACGCCCATCAAGTGCGCAATATAGGGAATCGTTGAAGCTTTGCGCGCCTGCGCCGCATGCTTTTCGGCGGCAAAAAGAAATGCTCGCCGGAAGCGTGGCCCCAGTCTGATCGGCTTCCGCTTCAACCCTGATCCGTTCACGGGCTTCGCCTTCACAATTGCTTCTCTCCGCGGCGTGCCAGCAGGTAAGCGCGAATGAATGGCTGCAGATCGCCGTCGAGCACGCGGTCGACATCGCCGACTTCGGCTTTCGTTCGATGATCTTTGGCCATGCGATAAGGCTGAAGCACGTAGGAGCGAATCTGCGAACCGAAGTCGCTATCGAGTTTTGAATCCTCGATTTTTTTCGTGGCGGCGCGCTTCTTTTCCATTTCGAATTCGTAAAGCTTGGAACGCAACATGCTCATGGCGCGCTCACGGTTTTTATGCTGCGAACGCTCGTTCTGGCAGCTCGCCACTAATCCAGTAGGAAGGTGCGTGATTCGCACTGCCGAATCGGTGGTATTCACATGCTGGCCGCCTTTGCCGCTGGAGCGGTAAGTGTCCGTGCGAATGTCTTCCGGCTTGATCACAATTTCAATGCTTTCGTCGATTTCGGGAGAGACAAACACGCTGGCAAACGAAGTGTGGCGGCGCTTGGCTTGATCGAAAGGAGAAATGCGCACCAGTCGATGCACACCGATCTCGCTGCTCAGAAGACCGAACGCATACTCACCGTTCACCGCGAAGGTGGCCGATTTCAGGCCCGCTTCCTCGCCCGGCTGATAATCGTACAGAATCGTCTCGAATCCCTGACGCTCGGCCCAACGCAGATACATGCGCAGCAACATGTCGGCCCAATCCTGAGATTCCGTTCCCCCCGCGCCCGGATGGATGGTTACAATCGCATTCAACGGATCATTGTCGCCGGAAAGAAGAGTTTCGGTCTCAAGTTTGTCGACGGTTTCGCGCAGTGACGAGATTTCGCGCTGCAAATCTCCCTCGACGTTTTCGCCTTCCTTGGTAAGTTCGAGATATGCCGAGATGTCATCGCCGCGGCGCTGCAGGTCTGCATCAGTCGCAAGTAAGTGCTCAAGGCGCTTTTTTTCGCGCATCACCTGCTGCGAACGCTGCGGATTCGACCACAGATTCGGGTCGGCGGCTTGCTTTTCAATTTCGGCTAGTTGCGGACGGAGCTTTTCCGCGTCAAAGATACTCCCGGAGTTCATGGACCTTTTTGCTTAATGCTCCGTACTGCTGTTCCAGTTCTTGATTCATGCTGATGTTTTTGCCTTCTTGCGATGCAGGAAACGTGTGAGCAGCGCCCCTACTGAAATTATCGCACACAGCCATGCGAACCAATCGCCATGGCGCGTGTAGAAGGTGGTTACAGAAGTGAGGGCATAAGGCGCAAACAACGCCTCCCGTTGCTTGCGTGGAAGCCGGGCGACGACGCGGCCGTAGGGATCGATGGATGCAGTCACTCCTGTGTTGGTCGCACTCAACAGCCAGCGGTCATTCTCGATGGCTCGCATGCGAGTTTGATTCAGGTGCTGAGCGTACGCGCCGCTGTCGCCATACCATCCGTCGTTCGATATATTCACGAACACTTCTGCACCATTGTCGGCGAACTCGCGCACCTCGCTGGGAAATACCGACTCATAACAGATAAAGACTCCGAGCTTCTCGTCTATCGCGTCGAGCGGCGCACGCGATCTGCCGGCTTCGAATTGTCCAACCTCTTTGGTCAGTCCTCCCGCGAACGCGAACAGGCTCGGAAACGGAAGATACTCTCCAAACGGCACGAGATGAACTTTGTCGTAGCGACCATTCCACCCGCCTGCCGGACCAATGAGTACAGCTGAGTTAAATACTCGCGCAGCGACTATGCCATCTTGCGCCGGAGCGCTTCCAATCGCTCCCGTCACCACCCAGGTATGCGTGTCGCGCGCCAGATTGCTTAAAGCATCGCGAAAAAGAGGATCTCCGGTGTAAAAGGGAGCGGGCGACTCGGGCCAGACGATCAGGTCGACAGATTTCGATTCCGCCGATGATGGAATGCCGAGTTCTGCGCTCTTCATGCTGATCTCAGCCAAATCGCTTAAGGTTCGCTCAAAGACATTGCGCGTCCAGTTTTCGTCCACCGGAATGTTCTCCTGCAACAACAACGCTGTGCGATTCGTCGGGACTGCCGGCGCACCTATCAAAACGCCCACCTGCAGCACGACCGCGGCCACCAACGCGGCAATAAGCAGGGTGCTGCGTTTCTTCTTGGGGACCAGAAATGCGGCAGCCAGTGCCACGTTGACGAGCATGATCTCGAAGGAAATACCAAAGACGCCGGTGAGGGTTGTAATCCGCGTAAGCGAAAGATTGTCTACCTGCGCCGTGCCGAGCAGGTTCCACGGAAAGCCGGTAATCCGTTCCCGCGCAAGCTCCACCGCGACCCACAGGAACGGAGCAGCAACTAGGGCCCTACGAAGATCCCGTCCGGGCCCCACGCACAAGCTCATCAGCAAACCGAAGAAGCCGTGATAAAGACCCAGATACAAACAGAACAGAGCCAGAGCCAGCAAGGCGAATGGAGCGGTCAGGCCTCCGTACTGATGCATGGTGTCGTAAATCCAATAACACGTACCCGCGTACCAGAAGATTCCGGAAACATACGCCAGGGAAAAAGCCTGCAATGGCTTTGCCGGAGCAAGATTGGGCGAACCCTCGATCTCAAGCGCTCCCGCAGGCCGCGCTCGCAGCAAGCCAACGATGAGTGGTGCAAAAGCAATCCAAGAAAGAAAGTAAAGCCCAGGAAGCGGAAAAATGAGTACCTGTAGAAAAGACGAGAGAAGAATCAGTAGCCAGGCGCTGGAATGAATTTGCCGCACGGGGAAGAATAACAAACCGGTGGTCAGTGGTCAGCGGTTAGTTGCTGTTTTCGATTCTCAGCTTCCTCGATCCGGACGCGCACGAATTCCACGATCTCAGGTGTCACATAAGGCGGAGGACTGATGCGAAAAACGGGCCGGTCAGCAACCGGCTTAAGTGAAACAGCCTGCCAGCGTAACTTGTCTTCGCCGGAAGCGTTGTGCAGAATGACAGCGCTGGCGCAGTCCAGAAATTCGCGCGCTGAAGTTTTGAAATCTTCGGTGCCAGGATCGAGGACCGTAAAATATAGATCCGGCCGCAGGAATTTCATCACGCTGTTCGATTCCAGAATCACGTTACGCGAAAGTTCGAGCCGCTGCCTAAGCGTAGGCATCGCCTCGGCAAGCCTTCCCTGCTCCGTGCGCACCCAAAGTGCGCGAACTGCGCCGGCCGCGAGAAAGCGTGAGCTGTCGGATTCTCCGCTGCGGACTTTTTCCTCGGAAATCGCCCACGAGTGGTCAGTGGTCGCACAATCGCAAGGTGTTCCGTTCGCTGAACAAATACCGTGACCATATTGCGTGACCTTCACGGCAGTCCACTCGAACTCGCGCAATGCCGATATTAGTCCGGCGACAACGCTCGTCTTGCCCACGCTTCGCGAATGCCCGCCCACCACCACAATCGCCACAGCTATCTCTCTTTCTCCAGCTTCGCCAGCCGCGCCAGCTGCTTCAGATACTGCTTCAACGGCTGGACCGGCGTGCCCCAGAAAACGACGCCTTTGCCGCGGAGAATCTTATTGGAAAGAATTCCGCCTTGCGATCCGACGATCACTCCTTGTTCCAGCCGCGCGTGGTCGCCGATGCCGACCTGGCCGCCGATAACGGCATCCTTCTCGATCGTCACGCTGCCGGAAATTCCTGTTTGCGCGGCGATCACTACGTCTTCTCCGATGCGGCAGTTGTGGCCAATGTGCACCAGGTTGTCGATTTTCGTTCCCCGTCCAATGCGGGTTTCGTCGAGCGCTCCACGGTCGATGGTTGTGTTCGCGCCGATTTCGACATCGTCCTCGATCACTAGACGGCCAATTTGCGGAAATTTTTCGTAGCGGCCGCTTTCGGGATCGCGCACATAACCGAACCCGTCGCTGCCCAAAACCGCACCGGCGTGCACGATCACACGGGAGCCTATAGTCGTCCCTTCGTAAACCACGACCCGCGGATAAAGATGGCAATCTTCTCCGATTCTCACTCCCCGGCCAATTACGCAGCCGGCGCCGATTCTGCTCCCGTTGCCGATTTCCGCATCTTCGGCAACCACGACCTGCTGCGCGATGACGACGTTTGGCGCCAGCTTCGCCGAAGCATGCACGCTTGCTGTTGGATGGATGTTCGTCTCGACTAATTTGCAATCCGCGTTCCTCAGAAATCGCGCGGCCCGCGCGAAAGCGAGCTTGGGATGCTTGCTGATCAGCAGCGGTTTCCCACTCGCAGCGGTCGCAAACTCGCCTGCGATCACCGCCCCCGCGCGGGAACTCATCGCCTGCGCGAGATATTTCTCGTCGCCCACAAATACCAAATGTCCTGCAGTTGCCGATCCAATACTGGCGACACCTGTGATTTCGACACTGCCATCCCTCTGCAAACGGGCATCAACTGCTTCCGCAATCTGCTGGAGCGAGCGCTTCATGGCTCTCAATGTATAGCAAGCCCGAAGATGACGAAAGTGCTGGCACAACCGCGCCGCTGTTTCCCGGTGGTTTGTGGCTTAGAATTACAGCATGGAAAAGAAAATTTTCTGGATGGTTTTTACCGTTCTCGGCCTGGCCGCGGACTTCACGCTGCCGCTTTGGTGGGGCATCGCAGCAACCATCCCAATTCTGATTTTCTCCTGGTGGGTTGCCTATCGCAGCGAATGGTTCGGCTAACCGAAACCAGGCCAGGTGGCCCGTAAACTAAGAATTCGTTTCGCGCAGCCGCACTTTCCATCCCGCCTCAAAACACCACAGTCTTGTTCCCATACAACAGAATGCGATTTTCTACGTGTAGTCGAACTGCGCGCGAGAGCACGACTTTCTCCAGGTCGCGGCCCTTGCGGATCAGATCATCCACCGTGTCGCGATGAGAAACGCGGACCACATCCTGCTCGATGATGGGCCCATCGTCAAGCACTTCTGTGACGTAATGGCTGGTTGCGCCGATCAGCTTCACGCCACGCTCGAACGCCTGATGATAGGGCTTGGCACCGATAAACGCAGGCAGGAATCCGTGGTGAATATTGATAATGCGCTGCGGATAACGATTGACGAAGTCGCTTGAGAAAATCTGCATGTAGCGGGCGAGCACCATGAAATCGGCTTTATGCTCTTCAATCAGCGACTGGACTTGCCGCTCAGCCTGTTGCTTGTTGTCTTTTGTGATCGAAACGACAGCGTAGGGAATTTTGTAGAAGTTAGCGACCCGCTGGTTATCCGGATGGTTGGAGATGATCAGAGGGATCTCACATGCGAGTTCTCCGCTCTGATGGCGATAGAGCAGATCGACCAGGCAGTGATCGTATTTCGAAACGAAAATAATCATCCGGGGACGATGCGACGACAACGCCAGACGCCAGGTCATGCGGAACTTTTCGGCGATAGGAGAAAATTGCCTACGGAAGTCGGCGAGATCCTTATCGGCTAGGTCGATGTCGAAATCTTTGGGATCAAATTCGACGCGCATCAGGAACAACCCGGATTCCTCGTCGGCGTGCTCGTCGGCGTGAAGAATATTGCCGCCGTGCCGGTAGACGAAGTCGGCGATGCTGGCGACTTCGCCTTTCGCGTCAGGGCAGGAGACGAGAAGGATAGCGGAGGATTTCATAAGGCTATTCAGTAGTTGTCATCCTGAGCGAAGACTGCCCTTCACGTTGAGCGAAGGGCGGCCGCAGTCGAAGGATCCCTATTTCTATCAGGGAAAGCGATGAATGTCGCGCCATGGTGCGTCGTAGATTCGGGTTTGCGATCAACAGAGCGAATGCCTCGCAACTCCAGTGGCCGTGCCGACGGGTAGGGATCCATCGACTTCGTAATGCGATTTGTTCGCGAATCGCATTACTCCGCTCAGGATGACAAGACATTCAGCGCTTTAATTCCTTGAGAATCTCTGTCGCCGCATTCGCTCCCGACCCTCCGGTCAACCCCGCTCCAGGGTGCGTGCCGCTGCCGCACAGAAATAAATTATCGATCGGCGTTTTATAACGCGCCCAATCTAGCAGTGGCCGCATGGTGAAAAACTGATCAAGCGCCAGATCGCCATGAAAAATCTGCCCACCTGTCATTCCATAAACTTCTTCCAGATCGAGCGGAGTGATGATTTGATGCGTCAGAATCATCTCCGGCAAATTGGGAGCGTATGGCGCGAGCGTCTGCACAACAGTTTGTCCCAGGGCTTTACGCTGCTCCTCCCAATCACCTTTCAGCTTGTACGGCGCATATTGCATGTAAACCGACATCACATGCTTGCCTTCTGGCGCAAGCGTTGAATCGGTCAACGACGGAATCGTCGCCTCCAGGTAGGGTTGCTTCGAGAACTGCCCGTATTTCGATTCATCGAAGGCGTGCTCAAGATAATCGATCTCAGGTCCGATGTGAATGCGGCCTTTCAGAGCGTTCGCGTCGCCATTCTTCAAAGAGGTAAAAGTCGGCAACCCGTTTAGCGCGAGATTCACCTTTGCGACCGTACCGTTTCCGCGATAGTGCTGCAGCTTCTGTACGAAGTCTGGTGAGAGATGTACGGGATCTGTCAGCTTAAGTAGCGTGCGTTTCGGATCGGCGTTCGAGATGACCGCCTTCGCAAGAATTTCTTCGCCGGTCGAAAGCAGTACGCCATGAGCGCCCCCGTCTTTCACGCGAATCTCGATCACTTCGGCTGAGGTTCGAATTTCCACCCCGGCTGCTTGTGCCGCCGCAGCCATCGCCTGAGTTAGCGCGCCCATTCCTCCAGCAACGAAAAATGCCGAACCAACCGGATGCGAGTCTCCAGCCGCGCGAATCAGCAATTGCAATGCGCTGCCCGCCGACCAGGGACCAAGAAACGTCCCAAAGATTCCACGCGCCGCAATCACCGCACGCAACAGTTCGGTCTCAAAATATTCGGCCACCAGATCGGCAACCGCCATCGGTCCCCAGCGCAGCACGCGATACAGATCGCGCTTGCCGAGTCCGCGCAGCGCGCGGCCAGTCTTCAACATGCTCCACAAATCGCCGCTCGAGGGATGGTCAATATCCGGCGGAGTGGTCGCGAGCGCTTCGGCGATTACTCTGCTGATCTTCTCGAGCGAATTCGCGAACTCCGGATATCTAGCTGCGTCTCTCTGCGAAAAGACGGCAATCGCCTGCGCCGACTTGCCGGCATCCTGATGCAACGAAAGCGCTCGGCCATCGGGCGAAAGCGCAGTCACGCATGCATCCGGCGTGATGAATTTTGCGCCGTGCTTTTCGAGTTGCATATCGCGGACGATGCTGGGAAGGATCGGCCCCACGCTGTGCGCCAGCGTCGAGCAGCGGAAGCCGGGATGAAACTCATCCGTGATCGCCGCGCCACCGACCTGCGCCCGGCGCTCGAGAACGAGCGGCTTGAATCCGGCTTTGGCCAGATAGAACGCAGTGATCAGCCCGTTATGACCGCCGCCGATGATAACGATGTCGCGCTTGGTATCGGCCATTTATGCGGCTCCCTTGTCTTTGAGAATTTCCAGCGCCGCGAGACGGCCGGGCGCGCCCATGATGCCGCCGCCGGGATGCGTTGCCGATCCGCACATGTATAAGTTTTGAATCGGCGTGCGGAAGCGCGCGTAACCCGGCGCAGGACGCAGGAAGAAAAGTTGCTCGAGCGAAAGTTCGCCTTGAAAAATATTACCCTCGCTCAATCCCCACTCGCGTTCGAGATCGAGCGGCGTGACAACCTGCCGGTGCAGGATGATGTCTTTGATATTCGGCGCATACTCGGCAATCGTGTTGACGACAGTATCGCCGAAGGCTTCTTTCTGATCATCCCAGTTGAGGCCGGGGCGCAACTTGTACGGCGCATACTGTACGAAGCAAGAGAGCACATGCTTGCCCGGCGGCGCGACCGATGGATCGGTGAGCGACGGGATGACCATGTCGATGTAGGGCCGCCGCGAGAAATTGCCGTACTTGGCGTCGTCGTAGGCGCGCTCCATGTATTCAACCGATGGCGAGATGGACATTGCCCCACGCAGGTGAGCACCGGGACCGGGCATGCATTTGAAATTCGGCAGCGCATCGAGCGCCATGTTCACTTTGCCGGACGATCCGCGATATTTGAAGCGGTTGATATCCTCGAGAAATTCGGAAGGCAAGTGCTCGGAATCGATGAATCGATTGAACGTTTGCCGCGGATCGACGCTGGATGAAATTACATCGGCGTATATTTCATCGCCATTCGAAAGTACGACGCCTTTGGCGCGACCGTCTTTTACGATAATCTTCGCGATACCCGCTTGCGTGCGAATTTCGACTCCGGCTTCGCGGGCGGCGTCGCCGATGGCGTTCGAAATTGCTCCGGTGCCGCCGCGGGCGAAGCCCCAGGCGCGAAATGCGCCGTCGATTTCTCCCATGTAGTGATGCAGCAGAACGTAAGCCGTTCCGGGCGAGCGCACGCCCAGAAAAGTTCCAATAATTCCCGACGCCGACATCGTGGCCTTCAACACATCCGTCTCGAACCATTGGTCGAGAAAATCGATGGCGCTCATCGTCATGAGCTGGACCTGGTTGTATTTGTCATAGCTCGACATGCCCTGGAAGCGGCGTCCGATGAAAAGCAGTTTCATCAGTTCGCGAGGGTTGAGCGT
>JASHTD010000111.1 GCA_030040725.1 Candidatus Sulfotelmatobacter sp.
TCCAGCCGGAAACGCGTTTCCGCCAGCGCATAAAGTTTGCGCCAGACCAGCCGGTTAATGGTCACCACCGTTGCCGCCATCATCATGGTCGCGGCCAGTAGCAGATGGAAATCTCCGCTGTCAGTAGCCTGGCTTATGGTAGCCCCCAGGCCAGTGATCGTGTAGATATGCCCCTTAAAGTGAAAATACTCGGCGACAATGCTGGCGTTCCACGCGCCACCGGAAGCAGTGACCAAACCGGTCACCAGGTAGGGGAAAATGCCGGGAAGAATCAATTTTTTCCAGCGCGCGATGCCACGAATACTGAAGATCGAACAGCACTCTTTTAGGTCAGTCGGGATCGCCATCGCGCCCGCGATCACGTTGAATAGCACGTACCACTGCGTTCCCAACAGCAAGACTACAATCGAAGCCAGGCCCAGTCCGCCCCCGATTTGAATCAACACCAAAAGGATGACCGGAAGCAAAGCGGTCGCGGGCACCGAGGCCGCAATCTGCGCAAGCGGTTGTGCAATCCGCGCCAGCCTGGGACTCGACGCGATGGCCACGCCGGCGGGAATTGTCCAGAGCGCCCCGATCAGCAGAGCCAGGTTAACTCGCAGAAAGGTTGCGCCCAGGCCGAGCGCTACTTGGTGCAGTTCGCCTCCTTGCAGGCCGGCCAAAATCATTGCCACGCGAATCACGCCATAGCCGATGGCCGCCAGCCCAAACAAAACAATTGCCCGAACCAGCCAATCCCGCCACGCGAATGAGGAGTGTTCGTTGGTTTCACTTTTCTGCCTGCGGCCAAAATGCAAAAGCAGGCGCTCACCTAATGGATGCAGTGTCTTCTCGCGTATTTTTGCCAGCCCACCCGAGTGATGCAAAAGATTCAATACCCAGGATTGCGGAACGTCGGTGCTTTCCACCTGCTCAACTTTGAACTTCTCTGCCCATGCGATCACCGGACGCCATATAAACTGATCGAGCAGGACGATGACTAAAATCATCGTGACCACGCCCCACAAGATGGAAACCGTGTCGCCTTCGCTGGCTGCGGTCTGCAGGTAAGAGCCCAGGCCGGGCAAACGAAAATCTCGTGTCCCCAGCACAAACATTTCACACACCATCAAAGCGAACCAACCGCCGGCAACGGACATCATGGAGTTCCAAACCAGCCCGATTGCCGAAAACGGCAGCTCCATCTGCACAAAGCGTTGCCACCAGCTGAAACGGTAAATTGCGGCCGCTTCTCGCATCTCTCGCGGAATACTCTTGAGCGAAGCGTAAAAGCTAAACGCCATGTTCCACACCTGGCCGGTGAAGATCAGAAGAATGGCTCCCATTTCCAAGCCCAGTTGCCGTCCGGGAAAAAGCGCGACCATTGCAAGCATCACCCCGGGCAGAAAACTGAGAACGGGAATCGACTGCAGCACGTCGAGCAAAGGAATCATGAAGCGCTCGGCGCGCGGGTTGTAGGCCGCAACGTAGCCATACACCAGGGTGAAAACCAGGCTGAGAACGTACGCGATTGTGATGCGCAGCAGCGAATAACCCGCATAAGCCGGAAGAGCACATAAACTGCGCGAAATCTCGACGCTGGGAGTGAAGGGTCCGAACCAGGAATGGCCCACCGTCACGATTCCATAAAAAAGCGCGATCGCCGCCGCGAACATGATCACGTCTGGCAGGTGCGAGACTTCGAGACTCGGCAATTGCGACCACAAGCGATACGCCGAGAATCCGCGCAGACTGATCCCTTTTTTCATAATGCTGCTATTTCCTCGGCTGGACGTCACGATCGAATCTTCGTGATCGAAGCTTGATAACGTTAAGGCTTTATAGACGTCGAATTGTGCTCGACCGCCGGCTCCGCAGGCTTTCCGCCTGGAACCGGCTCGACTTGCGGCCTCTCAGTTTCTGCAACCTCAGTTTGCAGCAGGCGACCGCTGTCGCGATCGTAGTCGAAAATCTCGGCGTAGCGGCCCCAGTTCACCGCCGTATCGAACTGGCGCTGCACTTCATCGTCGGTGAAGTGCTCATCCAGGATGTCGCGAAAAAACTCATCGTTGATCGCGTGATCAGACTTCCGCTTGAGCACGTTGTCGATCTGTTTCAGAATGGTCACATGATCCAGAGCGGCGCGCCGGAACAACACTTTGCGTCTCTGAATATCGGCGTCAGCGAATTCCGCTCCCTGAGCGGAAAGTTGCACATCCCCCTCCCGCAGCCACGCAAAACCCAACAACTGAGACGCCTCCAGGATGGGCAGCAAATCCTCTACATCCATGACCAGGTCTTCGCTTAGCCGGAACAAGTCTTCCTTCCCGCCGCGATCGTGAAGCAATTCAAGCAAGCCGGCAATCCCGCCGACGCGCGCATGCGGAAGCATTTGATATTTGCTCATCCGCACCGGAGCTTGCCTCTTCTTCAAATCCGCCACTTTCAAACCTCCCGGCGGCAAAACAATCTCGCCGGTATTCTCAGGGTCGGGCACGGCATGTTCTACGTCGGGTTCGGTCATCACTTTGTAG
>JASHTD010000112.1 GCA_030040725.1 Candidatus Sulfotelmatobacter sp.
GTTCTCCGTGTTTCTGAATACCTCAGCGGACCTGATCGTCATTTCGATGGCGGGACCACTTGGCAAGAAGATTCGGTCTTCGGCGGTATTCCGGCGCAGACAGAGAACACTCACCGGCGTGATCATGATTGGACTGGGAACGTATCTGGCTGCGAGCGAGAGCCACTAAGCATGGCCATAACTGCGTAATCAGCTCACCGACTAGCCGGAGAGATTAAAGCTCTAAAATCTGATGATCGTGGCAGTCGGTGTGCATCGCGTGGTAGATCGTTTGCAGCAGCTCGGCGCCATGACGCGCTAGAAAATAAAGTCCTGCGATGCCTCGTTCCTGCAACGCTCCATTGGGATAAAGCGCCTCGCTCAGGGCTTGGGCGTGGCGGCCGACCACCTCGCTGCGACGTAACTCCGCGGCGGACGCGAGTTGACGAAGCCGGTCGATTTGATAACTGATTTTTGATTCCGCCGTCTGGCTTGCTCCCACCAGAGTTGAGTCGAGTTGTCCCAGCGATTTGCGCAACTGAGCAAGCGACGTCTCCATTGAGCGCTGGACGGCATCGAATGCGGCCTGGACACCTTCAGGCAAAGCGTGCCTGGCCAGTTTCTGGCGGAGAGTGGCTGTGTCGCAGAACGAATCGCGCACGGTGATATCGTATTGCCGCAACCAGCGCTGAACTTTCGGCTCGACGATGGTTGCAGAAAAGCGTGGCACGATTGGCGTCACGCATCCCAAAAGGATTTCGTACACTACTCCAGCCTGCGCGAAATAGGCAGCCTCGGCAGCGCCGCCGGTATAAGCCAACGTGGGCAGAAGATAATCCTGCACCACCGGCCGCAACAGCACATTAGGACTGAAATCTTCTGGACGTTCGTCAATGCGATGAAGCAGTTCTCCTTGTGAGACCTTCTGAGTGCCGGATTCGCTGCCGATAACGAATTCCGAACCTTTATCCTGACCCGATCCGCTTGTTTGCCGGTGAATCGGAGTGCGCGCGCCGTCGTGAATCGTGAAAAGCAAAACAGATGACGCGGTCACTTTCACCTGCTGGTGATAGCCCGCTTTTTCCAGGGTTTCTCCGCGCGCGAGCAGCGCAGCGTTAAGGTCCGCCGACCGTTCGATCGCGGCGCGATAAATCGGAGCGGCAATGCGATGCAGTTCGGGATCAGAAGCGTCGAGAAGAATCACTCCCCGAGTTGCGAATAGCCGGGCAAACAAACGGGCAAATGCACTGCCAAGCGATTCTCCCGGGCGGTAAGCTTCACGCAGGAATTGCGTGACTTCCGAATCTCCCAGCAGAGCGGCCGCTTCGTCAACCACCGGTCGAATCTCATCGCCCAAGCGCACGTCACTGACGGGGGCACCGGTAACCCCATGACTAGACGTGTTTAGAGAATGGAGCGCACCATCCGGCCCGGGCAAGGAAACATGATTCACTTCGGAAAGATCGTGATCCGAGGTAGCCAGCCAAAAGATCGGAACCGCTTCGAATCCAGCGACTGTGGCTTCTTCCGCCAACTTCACCGCGCTCAGTGCTTTGTACAGCGAGAACATGGGTCCGCCGAACAAACCCACCTGCTGGCCGGTGACGACGACGGCGGCACCCTGCCGCAAACGCTGAATATTCTTCAGCGTTTGTGGCGACGCATTCCATGAAGCGTTCTGCCGCTCAAGAATCAGGCTGACTCTTTCGCGGCGGACGGAGTCATATTGCAGAACGGAAGCTTGCTCGCGCATCCATTCTTTGAAGTAAGGGGAATGAGGATAGAACGGCTGTACGCTCGGAGAATATGCCAGGAAATCGGTGAAGAGCCGCGTTGTGTGCGGGATTTGGCTGAATGGCAAACACTGTGCCTTCACCGCCGGTTCTCCTGACATCGCGGGCATCTACAGCTTTCGACGGACAAAGTCATCGGGAGTCAACGTCCTCGTTCTACGATCTTATCCTAATGGTTCTGGGCCATAATTGAGATGCCGCAAAAAGCCGCGAGATGCAAGATAAAGACGCAACCAGACTGATCACAGTGCGCGAGTTGTAAGCCGTTGGTGAGATCGGCTGTTTTGGCGAACAAAAACTCTGGTTAAAGCTCAACGACAGAGAAAGTTGATCTCACCCCAACATCCTGCTCCAATAGGGCGGACTACCCGGTACGGTCAAGACATAACAACCTACATGTTGATCTTCTGAATCGAAATTATTCATTGGTGGTAACTTGACGAATCCCTGAAGCTTGGTCTAGCATCTGACCCAGCATGTCAAATTTCAGCAATTTTCGCCGAGAGTGCAACTGTGCATGTTGTTGTTATGCGCAAGTGTGCCCTGGCGGAGGTGAATTGCTGACTTAAGTTCTCAATAATTATCGGCATTTATAACCCACCGCCAGAATCAACTGGCGGTGGGTTTTTCTTTTGGTGGCTATTTATGACGACGGAAACCAAAGCGCAGAAAGCGGAGCGCCTGAAGCGCGCCATGAATCCCTGGAAGGGGCTCGATGAGATTCGGCGCTTCGCGCGCGAGGGGTTCGAGTCGATTCCGTCTGAATGGATCGGAACCTATTTCCGTTGGTGGGGAGTTTACACGCAGGGCGATGGAGCGGGCGTCCTCGGAGGCCATGGCGGGCAGGGTAAAGCCCTGCCCTTCTTTATGCTGCGCATTCGAGTTCCTAACGGCCTGTTGCGATCGCAGCAACTGCGAACCATCGCTGACATCGCTCGCCGCTATGCCCGCGGGACGGCCGATCTGACGGTTCGGCAGAACATTCAGCTGCACTGGATCACCATCGAGGATCTCCCCGAAGTGCTCGAACAGCTCTGGAAAGTCGGCCTCAATACGATGGGCGCCTGCGGCGACGTCGCCCGCAACATTACTGGTTGCCCCGTGGCCGGCGTGGATGCGGACGAACTCTGCGACGCTTCTTCCCTGGCCCTGGACGTTGATCGCATGCTGGCGGGCGATGCTGAGTTTTACAACCTGCCCCGCAAGTTCAAGATTTCCATCGCCGGATGCCGAGTGTGGTGCCCTTATCCCGAGATCAACGATGTTGGGCTGACGGCGATTGAGCGCTCCATTGATGGAAAATCAGAGATCGGTTTTTCGTTGCGCGTTGGCGGAGGACTTTCCACCGAGCCTTATCTCGGTTCAAAGCTGAATGCTTTTGTCCGGTGGAATCAGGTGCTGCCGGTCGTCCGAGGAATCGCGGAACTGTTTCGCGACTCCGATCAGTTGCGCGAACACCGCGAGCGCGCGCGGCTGAAGTTCCTGTTCTTGCGTCATGGTTGGAGCGCAGAGCACTTTCAAAGCGATCTGGAGCGGCGCATCGGATTTCGCCTCGATCCCGCTGAACCCGACCATCCGCCGGCGGATGTCTACCGCGATCATGTCGGCATCCATACGCAGAAGCAAGCCGGTTATTGCTATGTGGGATTGGCGGTTCTGCGCGGGAGGATCACACCCGAGCAGATGTCCGCGGCGGCCGATCTTGCGGAGCGCTTTGCCAACGGTGAATTGCGCACCACTAACATGCAGAACCTGCTCATTGTGAATGTTCCACGTTTGCGTGCCGAGGAGTTGGCGAAGGAACTGGATGCGATTGGCTTGCCGGTGCAAGGATCGCCGTTCTTCCGTGGGGCGATTGCCTGCAGCGGAACTGAGTTCTGCAAATTGGCCATCACTGAGACGAAAGCGTTTTCCCGCTGGCTGGTCGAGGAGATGGAAGAACGTCTTCCCGGCTTCGATCAGCATTTGAAATTGCATGTTACGGGATGCCCCAACAGTTGCGGTCAGCACTGGATTGCCGACATCGGGATTGAGGGCAAGAAACTGAAGGTAAATGGGCAAATGCAGGATGCCTATTACTTCTGCCTGGGTGGAGCGCTCGGTCTCAACCACTCCATCGCACGTACGGTGGGATATCGCTGCGTTGCTACCGAAGTCCCTGAGGCAATCGAGAGGCTCTTGCGCAAATATCTCGCCGACCGCGATACGGGCGAGAATCTGCGGCAGTTTTTCGCTCGCCACAGCGATTCGGAGTTGCGCGATTACCTTGCGGGACGTGCGTTCGATCCGGTCGCGCGCGATTTGCCTGAAGGACGAGTTCCAAGCGCTGTTGAAGGCTGAGATGGAGAAACGAACATGAGCCAATTATTTCCAATGTTTCTAAAACTCGAAGGGAAACGCTGTCTGGTGGTTGGGGCCCGCAAAGTTGGCCAGCCGAAAATTGCGGGCCTGCTTGGCACCGGCGCGCGCATCCGTGTGGTTACCATGGAGGCCTCCGACACCGTGCATCAGTGGGCACGAGAGAAACAAATCACACTCGAACTGCGCCCATTTGTTCCCTCCGATCTCGAAGGAATATTTCTTGTGGTCGTTGCCACAGCTTCGAGCGCGCTGAACCGGGAGATTTATCGTGAAGCGCAGCAGCGCGGAGTTCCGTGCAACGTGGTGGACGTTCCGGAACTCTGTGATTTCTATTATCCCGCCGTGGTGCGCAGAGGCGATCTTCAGATTGCGGTTTCCACCAGCGGACAGAGCCCGTCGCTCGCTCAGAAAATCAGGCAACAACTCGAACGGCAGTTTGGACCCGGATACGAGCGCTGGGTTCCCGAACTGGGAGCGACACGAAGGCGAGTGTTGGCGAGCGATCTCGATCCGCAACAAAAGCACGAGTTGTTGCAGTCGCTGGCCAGCGCGGAGGCCTTCGAAGCGGCACTTGCCGAAAGGTTCGAACAGCTTGCGACAGAAATCGTAGCGACAGGAGAGTGATGTTATGAAGGGCAAAGTTTATCTGGTTGGCGCCGGGCCGGGCGATCCGGACCTGCTCACTATAAAGGCTCTACGCCTACTGCAGACCGCGGACGTGGTGCTTCACGACGACCTGGTTGCGCCGCGGATTCTTGCACTGATTGCACCCACTGCGCGAATCCAGAATGTTGGCAAGCGCTGTGGCGAAAAGATGATGCGGCAGGAAGAGATCAATTTTCTTCTGGTCGCGTTGGCTGAGTCCGGACGTCAGGTGGTGCGACTGAAAAGCGGCGACCCAATGATCTTCGGCCGTGCCGGCGAGGAGATGGAAGCACTCAGGCGCGCCAATATTTCGTACGAGATTGTTCCTGGTATTACTTCAGCCCTGGGGGCCTCGGCCGCGACGGGAATTCCACTCACTCATCGACAAATATCCTCGACGCTGGTGCTCACGACGGGGCATCGGGCAGACAAGAATGCAGACGCAGAGTGGAGCCGATTCGCCGCAGACAACTCAACCCTTGTCGTTTACATGCCCGGTCACGATTACGGCGGAATGGCCGGCAGGCTCAAGAACTCCGGGATCCCGATAGAAACAGCTTGCGTCATTGTGTCGCGCGCAACCACTCCTGATCAACAGGTTCACTACACCAACATCGCGAATCTTGCCGACGCCCCGAAACTGGCGGTGCCGACTCTCCTGATAGTTGGCGAGGTCGTGAAATTTGCCCGCGACGCCGAGCAGCCCGAGAGAACTTTACTCGGGTTCGGGAGTCTTGATCCCGGTCAAGAGGAGCGGCTGGCATGAAAGAAGCCTTCGATAGGAAAGAAGCAGTCAGCATGAGAGAAAATATTCCATCATTGCGAATTGCGGCAGAAGACTGGAGCCCGGCGCACGTTCTCCAATGGGCTTTCCAGACCTTCGGAGATAGCGTGGCACTTTCTTCCGCGTTTGGCGCCGAGGGGATGGTGCTGATCGATATCGCTTCGCGCGTGCAAGAGAGTTTCCGCATCTTCACTCTGGATACGGAATTTCTCTTTCCTGAAACGTACAACCTGATCGACCAGGTTGAGCAAAGATATGGCATCACGATCGAGCGAGTCTTCCCGCTGCTTTCGCCCGAAGAACAGGAGCACGCCCTCGGCCCGGCATTGTGGCGGCGTGATCCCGATCAATGCTGCAACATAAGGAAAGTCGAGCCGCTGCGCCGGAAACTCGGCGAACTGCAGGCATGGATCACGAGCATCCGCCGCGATCAGACGGCGGCTCGCGCCGGCGCTGGCAAAATCGAATGGGACGATAAATTTGGGCTGGTGAAGATCAATCCGCTTGTCGACTGGAGTTCGAAAGAGGTTTGGCAATACATCCGCGAGCACGATATTCCTTACAATGCGCTGCACGACCGCAGCTATCCGAGCATCGGCTGCACGCATTGCACGCGCGCCGTGCGGCCTGGAGAAAGCCCGCGGGCGGGCCGTTGGGCGGGATATTCAAAGACCGAGTGCGGGCTCCACGTTATCGAACCGGCAACGGAAGCGCAAGGTTAGTGGCCATTCAGTAGCTTCTGCTCTTCGGCCGCGCTCTGCTCATTATTCTTTTCTACAGTGGTGACTGCGATCTTTCTCGATTTTCGATAGACATTGGCAACCGCGAGCGTCCAGAAAGGAACGAGATCGACACCGGGCACAAGCTTTCCAAGAACCGACGGCAAGAACTCCCAATGCCACCCGAGAAGGCGAACCAGCACGGCTCCCACGACGAAATCGAGAATATCGTCAACCGGTGATGCAGCACCTTCAACGAAGAAGGGGAACACGATGAGTTGAAGTGCATCCGCAACAATGGCAAGCGCCATAGCTGTACGAAAGCGCGATCCCGGTGAGATTGTAACGGTGTCGGGAGTCAAGGCTGCCTGATCCATTTACGATTTTAGTGCTTTGTGATATCGATAAGGTTGTCATCGGCATTCCGGTCGATGAGTTTGTTGTACGGATCGATGCCAGCGAGGGTTGGTTGCTCATCCACAGTGATCTCGAATGTCCTGTGCTCCTCGGTAAATTTTTCTTTTCTTAGATAGAGCGGTTTCTCCTCCAGCTTCTTACCGCTGAAAACTCCAATCTCGATGTAATCGTCGAGTGACATCGGCGATTCTGCGCCGTTGCCGTCGGCCTGCACTTTACGCGCCTGCACTTCCAGCGTGACCTTGTATTTGCCGTCTGGCGTCTTCTGCGAAGTGGCGGAGAGAGCTTTGTCGTCGTAAAGAACGATACGATTGAAACCGTCATCGACCAGGTATTGAAGTTCGGGCGCAGTTTGCGCGCGGATTGCATCCACCAGCATGCGCGTGTCGGGATAGGGCCCATCCAACGCTGACGTGCCTGGGGAAGGTTTAGCATCCTCATCCAGTTGGTTGTTGGCATTCGCATAGCGGTACTGCATCAGGAAATTGTGCAACGCGAGATTCAGCTTGTCTTCTCCAATGTAGTCGGCGAGCGTGTAAAGAATCTGCCCACCCTTCTGGTACCAGACATAAGGTTCGCGCTGAACCATAGCCAACGGAGGTTCGTGACGAACCTCGCCTGCGCGTCCGCGCAAATACGAGTCAATTTCATGGCGAAGATAGCGATGCATCAGGTCGCGGCCGTACTTGTGCGCCATGACCTGCAGCGCGGAGTATTCGGCGAGGCTTTCCGCAAGCATGTTCGAACCTTCAACATCGGCGCCAATCAGTTGATGCGCCCACCACTGATGGCCCAGTTCGTGAGCGGTCACGAAGTAGGTAAAGTCGACGTCGGTTGGCTTGCGCAGTCGCTGTATGAACCCGATCGATTCGGAGTAGGGAATGGTGTTAGGAAATGATTGAGCAAAGGTACGATAGCGAGGAAATTCGAAGATACGGAATTGCTTGAACTGGTAAGGGCTGTAGACGCGCTGATAGTAATCGAGACCGGCACGGGCGCTGGCTAACATGTCGCCGACGTCGTACGTGTGAACAGGATCGTAATAGACCTCAAGCGCAACATCACCGTCCGGTCCGTGGTAAGTCTCTTTTTTTACCTCGTACCGCGCGGAGATATACGAGAAAAAGTCGAGGATGTGGGTCGAGCCCATGCTGTATTCGTAGTAGTGTCGGCCGTTCGATTCCCAATCGTGCTGCAGATATCCGGGAGCAATGGCGATCTGGTCAGAAGAGGTGCTGACAACGGTGTGGTACGTGATCCAGTCCGACTCGCCCGCGAAGAACACATTGTTTACGGAATGAGCGGGATCACCGCGATGCGCCATTTCCTCCAACGGCGGAAGCTTCTCTTCCCGGCGGCGGCGCGGATCGTCGAGTTCCACGCCGCGGTTGTAGCCAACGTAGGGGAAATAATCGGAATCGAAGAAAGTTCCGCTATAAGCAAATTCCGGAAGTTCGTGGCCGTCGCGAAAACCTCGCGACTGGTGGCCTACGTTGCAGGTAATCGTGATGGTCTCACCGGGAGCAAGCGGCTGATCGAGAGCGTAAATCGAATACATGTCACGCGGCGCCGAACTGACAAGATGGAACGGGCGATCGAACTTCACATTCGTAACTGACTCTTTCTGATCGGTGACGTGAATCTGCGAGATCGGCTGATTGCTTTTGTTTTCTGCCGTCATCCGAACGCTGCCATCGAAAGAACGGCGGTCGGGATAAATATTGACCGTGGCGTCTACCGATGTGATTTTCGGCTGGAGCAGGTTCTCATACTGCTTGAAGCGACGCTCGTAATCGGCCTGAATGTGGCGTCGCGCATCCGAATCAAGGTATTCATTGAGCACGTGAGCATTGTAGAAATACCAAAAGCCGGCGGCTGCGGCGATGATCAAAAACACGGCCGCGATCGGGGCCAGCCGCGGAGCACGCGCCAGGGCCAGGCGTGAGCGCACCGCAAGCGAATCTTCGGCTCCGCGCCGCGCGAAAGCAATCGACACCACTCCCAGGACCGCCATCCACGCGACCCAGTAGACGACTGACCAGAATATCGTCGGCACAAAATGCCCGTAGCCATTCATGTCCGAATAGATATATGCGGGAACCGTGATGAGGAGATAAAGTGAATTTTCCCAGCCGAAGCTATAGAGAATGGGCACGAGGACAAAAATGCCGATGACGATGGCGTGGCCGACGAACTTGTTCGAGACCACGGTCTGCACAAACATCGCGAGAAGAATGAAAGCCAGAACTTGAGGGAAGGTCACCACATAGAGTTCTTTGAAGTATTGCAGAACCTCGTAGTGGTAGTAGCCGGCAAAAGTTTGCATAGCGATGCCGACGAGCATGGTGACAGTTAAAAGAATCAATTCGACGACGACGATCGCACTCAAACGGGAAAGCCAGTCGGTCGACTCGCGCATGGGGAGCGCATCGTGGATGCCGCTGAAATTTGTGTCGCGCTCGCGCCACAGAAGTTCGGCAGCGTACAGAGTTGCCACGATATAAAGGAACAACACGGCGCTGCCTTCCACTGCCTGAACCATCAAGTAGGTAACCGGCCAGACGTCGCGATCTGCCAACCGGCCAGCGAATTGACCATTGTTGATGCCGAACGCGATGAGCAACGCGACGATTGCCCAGAAAATTACATCCTTAAGAATGTTGCGCAGCCGAAGGCGGGTGAGCGAAAGATATTGAGAAAACTCGGTTGAACCGTTGAAAACCTTATGCACGAGGGGAAGGCGTGCGGTGAACGGCGAGTGCAGAGGAGCAGCCTCATCCAACTCCTGCTGTCTGGCTTTTGCTGCACGGCGACTCTGCGAGCGCGCCGTAAGAGCCTCCACCGACATGGGAAACAGCGCCCAAACTGTGCCCAGGGCTGCAAAGCCGATTCCGATCCAAAGAATCCGGTTGTACAGAAATATGCCGTTCGCCAAAGAAGGCGACCAGGTGATGAGCCGGGTATTTTTTTCGACCACCGTCCAATAACGCGTGATGTCATCGGTGAGGATCACGCCGATAGGATCGAATATGCCGGACCAGAAGCGCTCGAGCGAACGCCTGGCGAAAAAAATCGTGAAACTGATCAGATAAATCATGAACAGCGCCACACCCTGCAAGTAAACCACGAAGATCTTGCGAGTCAGGGCTGACACCGCAAAAAATAAAGATCCCAGGAAGAAAATCTGGACCACAAGAACGGAGAAAAACGGCTGCAAGTAGAAGCTTACGAGGTTGGGCCCAATGCGCGTGTGATCTGTCCAGGACGCGAACGTGCCCAGATAGGTCCCTAGAATAGTGCCGGAAAAAGCAAAAACAGTCGCAACGAAAGAACCCGCCCATCGTCCGCCTAAGTAGGCGAATTTAGAGACGGGTTGGGTAAAAAGAATCTGATAGGTATCGCGCTGAAAATCGCGGAGAATCGAAGTTCCGAAGATCGCGGCAATCACAATGATGCCGAAAAGCGCTACGAAAACATCGTTGAAGGTATTGGCATAGGGTCCGTTGAGCAGGATTTTGCCATTCCCCGCGCCGATCGGGCCAAAGCTCTCAGAGGCGACGCAGAGAAAAGAGAAGGTCAACCAGAGAACGAAATAAACGTAGGTCGAGAGACTCTTGAATCGGAATTTGAGCTCGAAGGTGAAAAACTCCCAAAAGAGCGCCATGGTAAATCCTCTGAAGCTTCCTCAGTTCGGACGCTGATCTCCGTTCGATTTTTGGCCCTGCCCGGAGAGTTGCAGGAAGTAAACGTCTTCCAACCCGGAGTCGACCACATGGAAGCCTTCGCCCGGAGAAGCATTCGCGAAGACGCGTACCTCGTGCTGGCCGCCAACCAGATGAGTCGAAATCACATGAAGCTGTTTTTCGATGGCGCGCAACTCGTCGTCGGTGCTGACCACCTTGGACCAGATTTTGCCGTTGAGGCCGGCCAGCGCGTCGTTGGGCGCGCCTTCCAGCAGCAACTCGCCGCAAGCGATGATCGCCATACGCGGGCACAGTTGCCGGACATCGTCGACGATGTGAGTCGAAAGAATCACTGTGCGGTCACTGCCCAAAGAAGAGAGAAGATTCAGGAAGCGATTGCGTTCTGCGGGATCGAGGCCGGCGGTCGGCTCATCGACGATAATCAACCGCGGATTGCCCAGCAGGGCCTGCGCGATCCCAAACCGTTGCTTCATGCCGCCGGAAAAAGTAGAAAGAGCTTTCTTGCGCACATCCCACAGATTCGTTTGCTGCAGGAGCGCATCAACAGTTTCTTTGCGTTCCGAGGCAGAGTTCATGCCTTTCATCACCGCGAGGTGGTGAAGCATGTCGAGCGCGGAGATCTTCGGATACACGCCAAACTCCTGCGGGAGATAGCCCAGAATGCGCCGCACCTCGTCTTTCTGCCGGAGAACATCGATTCCGTCGAGATCGATCGAGCCCGAGTCCGCTTCCTGCAGCGTCGCCACGGTGCGCATCAAGGAACTTTTACCTGCGCCGTTCGGTCCGACGAGGCCGAACATGCTGTTGCCGATGGAAAGCGAAAGATTTTTAAGCGCCTTCACCCCGTTCGGGTAGGTCTTCGAAAGACCGGTGATCGTAAGTGCCACGTGCTACCTCCACTCGAAGATTCTTATGCGGTAAACCTTGAGCGCTCTCTGCAGGGGGGATGGGGAGCTATTCTACTCCTCGCTGCCAAAGACTTCGCGATACGAGCGTCGGTTGCCGACACGACTATTGCCCGAACATGCCTTCTTTCCGCGGCAACAAGGTCACGCGCGAGGTCACAGCCAGATCCTTGCTCATGCCGCCGACCACAACCGGACCATAAGGCGTGATCAGCACGCCGCTGCCATCTCCGCGCGGATCATAGGTCTGATTACTCAGTGTTTCCCATTTTTCGCCGTGCACATCGTAGTCGAAAGTGAGCGATGAGACCTCGGCCGGCTTGCCGTCGTAGGCAATTCCCTTGTAGTCGTGAGGTGTGGAGGTGCCGCCAGAAAAATAAATTCTCTTGTACCTGTCTGAACCGCCGCTGGCAATTCCGAAGCGCGCCGTGCCAGGATGTGCGGGCAGTTTCTTCCACTCGATCTTGTCGGGGTGCTTCTTCTCGATCTTTCCCAGCCAACATTCATTGGATGCGACATAGCGTGGCCCACCCGCCGGGCCCGTTTTTGCGCCATCCACCACAACAATGTAGCCTTCCGAAATTCCGCCCGCTTGCCCAAACGCAGGCGTGCCGGGGAATGGCGTCGCCTGGCTCCAGCTGTCTTTCACCACATCGTAGACCTGGACGTTATTGACCGGCCCGTTGGCAGAAAGTCCGCCGATCAGATAGACAAATCGATCGTGAACCCCGGCGACCGCGCTGCCCACGGCGATCGGCAGATCCTTGGCGCGCGACCATTCGCGAATGCTTGCTTCGTAAACATTGACATCACTGACGGGACGCTGAGCGCCCTGCTCGTCGAGGACGAACCCTCCCATCAGAACGATCTCCCGTTCTTTGGCGGAAACGGCCGCAGCGTCGATGCGTCCCACCACTCCGGGCACGGGATGTCCTGAGTACCATTTGCCGGTGCTCAGATGCATGACATAAACCTTGCTGGTCACATCATCCCAAGTTTTGCGCGGCCCGATGCCCATGATCGAAAATAAGTCCAATCCTTCTCTGAGACTGGCAACAGCGTTCCCCGAGACCGCTACCGGCATGGGCGCGAGTGACCTCTCTTCGGCTCCGGGAACGGCCGCCGCACAGGAGATCACTGCCAGGAGAATCAGCAGCTTTTTCATTCCAGAGATATTACCGCACCGTGAAGCGACCGTCAGATGGGATCAGACAATCGCTAGAAGCTTTCAGCAGTAAGGGGAGCTAGAACCACGTCTTGCGCCGATATTCGCGATAAGCGTCGCCGAAGGCGGCTTCGAGCACCTGCGCCTCGCGGTGAGCGCGCAAGGTTTGCATGACGACGATAAAAACGAACAACAGCCACAGGCTGGGACGGTGCAACACGAGCACCAGTCCGGCGACGAGCACCGATCCAAATACGTAAATAGGATTGCGAATTTTCGAGTAGATGCCGTGCGTGACTAGCTTATGAGCTTCAGGCCTGATGGCAAACGAACCCCCCAACTGATAGCGTGCCGTTACGATTCCAGCCATGCCTACGAACATGAACGCCGAGCCGACCTCTCGCTGTGAGTCCCACACGCCCGGCCGGAACAAAGCCAGCCACACAAACACGGCGCAGGCAATGACCTGCGCTGCTGTAATTGCGTAGTGTGTAGTCCGCTGCATCGGATCGGCAAGGTCGCCTCAGCCCTTATTCAGTTCCGAATTCAGTTCCCAGGTTCGATCCGTCTATTCAATCACACCCTGGCGTGCCGCGTGGATGAAATCCGTATACGCAGGCTGGTTCCCATTGGCGCGCATCTGGCTGGCAATTTGCCCCCGATGATAGGCCGAATGCAACAGCACATGGGTCAGGATGTTTTCGACGCTGCTCGCCCATTCTTCCCCCTTGCTGTTTTTGTAACGAACACTTTGCGAGATTTGAGCGGCGGAAAGCTGAGTAAGATATTCGCGCCAGAGCGCGGCTATGTCTTCTACTTCCTGTTTGCACCGCTCGATTGCGAAATCGGGCCACACGGGCAGGCTCGGTCGCTGCGCCTTGATTCGCTCAAGCCACAGACGCTCGGCCGAGAGAATATGCGCCAGCAGTTGAAGCGAACGAGCCTGGTTGTCTCGGCTGGCCTCGAGCGCACGCAGTACCTCACGGTTGGCCCACGCATCGTAAGTAAACTGACGGCGCAAGTAATCGAGTAATTCCATATACAAAGTTCCTCGTTGGCCGCCGGCAACGGGAAACCGGAATAAAAAGCCCAATCTAGTCGCCCCAAGGGGGCCCGCAACCGCGGCATTCATCCTGTGTTCACATTTTGCAATTAAGCTGCTGTGAGGTTCAAGGTGAGATATTCTGAACAAAAGGCGGTTCTCTGTCGACCGTGAAATATGCCTCGTAAACCTGCCACACAGCGAAACGCCATCGAAGAACCCGTTGTCGCCGATCCCTCCGACGTTATACCGGTTACCGATCCGCCATCTGCTAAGAAACTCTCGCCGAAGTCCTCCGGTTCCCTCGACGATCTCTCGCGCACTGCACTGAAAGCATTTCTGATTGCGCGGGATGCGGTTTTCAACATGCGCGACCTGCTCACGCATTCTTCGCGCATGGCCTTCCTGGCGGTCAAGGAGTGCGAGCAGGAACTCGATATTATCGAGCGTTACATCGACGATAAATTGCCCGCCGCCATCACGCGCGTCAATGAGAACCGCGCACGCCAGCTATTGACTAGCCTGAAGTGCACGACCGACCTGGAGCGTATTGGCGATCTGATGATGAGCGTGGCCATGCGGGTGCAATCGCGAACGGAAAAGATGGCAGCGTTCGACGTGCGGCAACTGGTGGAGATGTCCGGAATTTTGCGGGAGATGCTCGACCTCGTCTACCGCGGTTTTCTCGAACTCGATCTCGAGGCGGCCCGCAAAGTGCTGCAGATGGATAAAGAAATCGACCGCATCTGCCACGCGATTTTCCAGAAGCATCTTACCGAACATGCGATGCAGAATAACCCTTCGAGTTTCGATGTTCTGCTCATGGCCCAGGCTCTGGAACGCGCTGGCGATCACACCACCAATCTCGCCGAAGACCTTTACAGTCTGATTGAAGGACGCAGCCTGCGGCATCCGCCAAAGAAACGCGCAGCAACCTAGCCGGCGGGTCTCCCAAAACTCCCGGACATCTAACACTGGGGAATAATTGGCATGGCGGCCAGCTAACCCCGCATAGAGCTCCACGTCTGTAGTATGTTGTTCTGTTCGCGGCGTGGGGTTCGATTTCTGCATGGAACTCCCTCCTGCGTAATTCCAAAAAACGCACTCAAAATCGCTTCGCAACGAGGATCAATGTCCAATCTAAGAATATTGCTCATCGCTCTTTTTCTAGGTTCGACGATCGCGCTCATGGCGCAGGATTCGAACTCTAATCCCACACCAGCAATTGGGTCCGGCGACCAAACCACCGCTCCCCAGCTTGAGCATTTCGATCCCAACCTGGTCGATAAATCGCTGAGTCCTTGCGACGATTTCTACAAGTACTCATGCAGCAAGTGGACGACCGCTAATCCCATTCCTGCCGATCAGGTGTACTGGACGACGGGAAGCAACCTGGAATTGTGGAACGAGAACCTGTTGCGCGAGACGATGGAGGCCGCAAGCAAGAACGACGCCAAAGGCACTGCAGTCGAGCAAAAGATCGGCGACTACTGGGCGGCATGCATGGATGTGAGCGGAATCGAAGCGGCCGGCCTTAAACCTTTGCAGCCACAGCTGAATCGCATTGCCGCAATCAAATCAAAGAAAGAGATCACGCTGGAAATCGCCCATCTTCACCGTTCGTTTCCCGGGGCGTGGGAGCAGTCGGACAATCAGACGAATTCGCCATTTTTTGGCTTTACCGGACAACAGGACTACGATGACGCCTCCAAAGTGGTGGCGCAGATCGATCAGGGTGGCTTGAGCCTGCCCAGCCGCGATTACTACATCAAGACGGATGAGAAGTCGGTCGAAACGCTCAAAAAATTCCAGGCCCACGTGCAAAAGATGTTTGAACTGACCAGAGAGCCCTCGGCGCAAGCGGCAAGAGACGCCGGAGTTGTGGTCGAACTTGAAACCGCTCTGGCTCAGGCCCAAATGGATAACGTCAAGCGCCGCGATCCGAAAAATATCAACAATAAGATGACACTGGCCGAGGTGCAGGCATTGGCTCCCCAGATCGACTGGGCGGCTTATCTGAAAGCGGTCGACGCGCCGGCCAGCGATCACTACATCGTGACTTCCCCGGATTTCTTCCGCGCCGAAAATAAGCTGCTCGAAGAACATCCGCTGGATCAGTGGAAAATCTACATGCGCTGGCAAGTAATTCATCGGGCCGCGCCGTTGATGACCACGGCTCTAGTGGATGAGAATTTCAACTTCTTCTATCGCACGCTTGCCGGTCAGCAGGAAAACCAGCCACGCTGGAGACGCTGCGTGCACAATGCCGATCGCGACCTCGGCGAAGCGCTGGGCCAGGCCTACGTCGATCGCGCATTTCCTCCGGAGAGCAAAGCGCGCACGCTGGAGATGGTTCACGCAATCGAGCACGCTATGCAGGACGATATCGACAGCGTGAGTTGGATGTCAGCCGTTACGAAACAGCAGGCTCTCATTAAGCTGCAGGGAATCGAAGACAAGATCGGCTATCCCTCGCACTGGCGAGATTATTCCAGCGTGAAAATCACGCGCGCCAACTATCTTGGCAACGTCGAAGACGCCTCGGCATTCGAATACGAACGCTTTGTGCAGAAAATCGGCAAACCAGTCGACCGCAGCGAGTGGACGATGACTCCACCCACAATCAACGCTTATTACGATCCCCAGCTCAATACAATCAATTTCCCCGCCGGCATACTCCAGCCGCCGTTCTTCGATCCAGGCAAGGACGATGCGGTAAATTTCGGGGCCATCGGCATGGTCATTGGCCACGAACTGACTCACGGCTTCGACGACCAGGGCCGCAAGTTCGATGCGCAAGGCAACCTCCGCGACTGGTGGACGGAAAAAGACGCGAAACAATATGACGAGCGCGGCAAGTGCATCTCCGACGAGTACACCCAGGATGTGCCCGAGGCCGGCCCGGGCGTGAAGCAGAATGGATTGCTCACTCAGGGCGAAGATACCGCCGACAATGGCGGTCTGCATCTGGCTCTGAGCGCGCTGGCCGACGAACTAAAGAAAGACGGGAAATCGCTCGATGATCAGGGATCCGACGGCTGGACCTATCGCCAGCGATTCTTCCTCGCCTACGCGTTTTCCTGGTGTTCGAACGTCCGGCCGGAGGTTGCGCGCCTGATGGTTACAACCGATCCGCATTCGTTGCCCATTTTCCGCATCGACAACGTGGTTTCAAACATGTCGGAATTCGCCGACGCCTTCGGCTGCAAGGCCGGGCAAAAGATGGTGAGGGCCAACGCCTGCCGTGTTTGGTGACATAGCTGCGAAAGCTTGAAGGACGTCATCCTGAGCATAGCCGCCTTCTTCAGGCGAAGCGAAGGATCTCGCGTGAATCGGCGGTTCCCTGACAAGCGAGATCCCTCGCCCCGCTGGATAAAACGCGGGGCTCGGGATGACGCCTCGATCGTTGTAAAAATGTGGCTGCGCCTACCGGTTAATGTCGTCTTTCGATTGCAGCCGTTTCACGTAATTCTCCAAATTCGCTTTGTTCGAATCCGGCGCAGTTGTGAGTGCGAGTTGCATTTCTTTCACTGCGCCATCGAAATTCCCCTGGCTGCTGTAAACGCGAGCCAGTCCTACGTGTGACGTCCAATAATCGGGGTACTTCTTCGCGGTTGATCGGAACATGGCAAACGCTGCTTCCGCCTTCTTCGCGGCCTGCAACTGCCGCGCATAGAAATAAAGCTGCAAGGCGCTGGCCTTATCCAGAGCCTCGTTGCGAGCCGATTCTGCTTCCTGGGTTCGGCCCATCGCATCCAGAATTTTCGATTTCTGCAACAGATTGTCGTAGCGCTCTTCCGCCTGGATCGACAACTGTTCATCCTTCAGTGCTTCGTCGAGATCGATCTTGTTCGTCAACAAATAGTTCGCGGCATCGTCCCATCCTTCCCAATAATATTGGTTCAACCCGCGAATCTGTCTGCGGATACTAGCCTCCACAATGTCGTTTACGTTCACCGCAACCTTGAATGGCACCGCAACTTTGTCCCAGCTCATGGTGACCACGGTTGAATCGGGCTTCACATCGTCAAAATCATAAGTAAGCGCGTTGTGGAGTTCGGCCGCCTCCGGCTTCACGGTCACGCGGAGCGCATCTTCATCCTGCTTGTAGCTGAAGCTGCCCCACGCGGTGGAAGTCTTCGAGAAGATTACGATCCACTGATTTTCCCCCGGAATCATGTGCAGGCCATAGGTTCCCTTGTCGAGTGCCTGGCCTTCGATGGTCACCGTATCGGTGAAGGTAATGGTCGTATTCTCGTTCGCTCCCGCCCGCCATACTTGCCCATAGGGCACGGTCTTGCCCCAGATTTGCCGTCCATTCACAAGCGGGCGGTGATAGTTGATAGTGATATCGGTAATGCCGATACGCTGCGTGACCATGGCGTGTTGGCTGGCACGCGGCAGGTTGAGCATCACGGTTTCGCCGGTCGCAGTTTGAGCCTGGCTGAAGCCAGCCAGCGTCAAGACGGCGCATAACAAAACAAGCAGACGAGTTCTGTGCATGGAACGCTCCTCTTTTGTGGGGATTCGAACAGCGTCCAGCCGCAACCTGGAAAATTTGGATGGAAAGACCCGCGCCTGACCGCTGTGCTGGGAGGGTTAGACGAATGGAGGATGGCAACGTAAGCAGAGTCAAGATTTGGGAGACTCCGCTTGACTATTTCAGCGGAGAATGCCAGAATCTTATTAGGCGAATAAAAAGCGAAAACTAAACGCCGCCTCCGGACTCTCGCTCCGGGCTCCCTGAAATTCTCGAGGATTTTATGTCTACCGCAGTGATTTCCACTTCGGCGGCTCAGGGCCGCTTTTTTATTTTTGACGAGGAAAGTGATGCCGGGAGTCATGCCTTTCATGATCCTGAGCGGGCCAGTTCTTATATCCGCCGTCCTCAATCAGCAATCAGAAACCAGAAATCAGAAATTCTCTCCAGCGTTACTCCGGCTTTGCGCTTGTCTGTCCGGCCTGCGCCGGAGGTGGTTTCCAGCGGCATCGCCGCAATCGACACTTTAACTGGAGGCCTGCCGCGCGGCTGCCTCACTGAAATTTTCGGGCCGGCGTCTTCCGGCAGAACGACTTTGTTGTTAGCAGCTCTGGCCGCCGCGGCCCGGCGGGGAGAATTCTGCGCCATCGTGGATGCGGGAGATGCTCTCGATCCACAATCGGTAGCTGCTGCCGGCGTGGACTTGAATCAGCTTCTGTGGGTACGCTGCGGAGAACATTCGCCACAGAGCTCTTTGCTACAAGGATGGGATTCTCCGACAGAAACAATTTCATCCGAGCATCGCCTCGAACAGCTTCTCCGTGTCGCCGATCTGCTGCTTGAAAGCGGAGGTTTCGGCCTGATCGCACTCGATCTCTGCGATCTGCCGCCACAAACCGCGCGCCGCATTCCACTGGCCACATGGTTCCGCTTTCGCCGCGCCGTGGAGCATACACCTACGGTCCTGCTCGCCATCGAGCGGCAAGCGATCGCCGGAAGTTGTTCGTCATTACGAATAAATCTGAGCGCCACCGGAAACCGCAAAAGAGAACAGATAACAAATTGTGAAATGAAACCCACACATGCCCATTTGCTGACCGAACTGGAAATCAAGGCAGAAGTAGTTCGATCGCGCGTGGAGCGCAAACCAGTTTGCTCAACGGAAATCACCTTTGCCAGCAAAACTGCCTGGGCGGGATGAGGATTCGGTTCTCAGTTGCCAGTGATCAGTTCCATTTTCAAGCGCAGAAATTGACCACTGGCAACTGGCACTGCTTTTATGTTTGCCTGCATTTTCGTGCCGAATTTCTGCGTGGCCGCCGTGCTTCGCGCCGAGCCAGATTTGCGCACTCAGGCCGTAGCCATTTTTGAAGGCAAAGCGCCGCTGGAAACTGTTTGTGCGGTGAATGAAAACGCGGGCCGCATGGAGGTTGAGATCGCCATGACAAAGGCTCAGGCAGAACTTTGTTCAGGAGTGGTGCTGCGCGCCCGCTCTCCGCTGCAGGAATCGGCAGCACACGCGGCGTTGGTGGATTGCGCGCAGTCTTTCTCGCCTTGTGTGGAAGACACTGCGTGCGATACAGCAGTCCTCGATTTAGCGGGCATGGAATCTCTCTTCGGCACTGCGCGGGAAGTTGCCGATGCCATCTCCAATCGCGCGGCCGATTTTGGACTTGCGGCAAACGTTGCCGTTGCTTCGAATCCTGACGCTGCTGTGCTCGCGGCTCGCGGATTTTCCGGCGTGACGGTAATTCCCTGCGGCAAAGAGGCCGAACAACTGGGTCCGTTGCCGATTGCGGTCTTGTTTGCCAATGGGCGCGAAGAAGAAAAAGATGAAGCGCAAAAAAGAACAGAAGGGATTCTTGCAATCTTTGAGCGATGGGGCGTGCGCGATTTCCAAGCACTGGCCGCCCTACCGCCAGTTGCCCTGAGCGAACGTTTAGGCCAGGAAGGTTTGCGCCTGCAGCAATTGGCGCGAGGAGCAGCTTCACGCATACTGGTTCCGATGGAAGAGCCGGCAAAATTCGAAGAAGCGATAGAACTGGAATTTCCTGTCGTGTTGCTGGAGCCGTTGGCTTTTCTTCTGAATCGGATGCTCGAACAAGTTTGCGCTCGCCTGGCCTCGCGTGCGCTGCACACGCAACAACTGCGGCTTACCCTGCAACTCGAAGATTTCCACTCGTGCGGCCAGGATTTAGACATCGATAGTCATCAATCAATAATCAACAGTCACAAATTCCAATCGGCAATCGGCAATCGCCAATCGCCAATTCGTTTCGCACATTTTCAACGCACTCTAAACTTCCCCATGCCCATGCTCGATCCCAAGCTGTTTCTCAAGCTGCTGCAACTGGATTTGAATGCTCATCCGCCGGGTGCGCCTATCAAGAAAATTCATCTGATCGCCGAACCGGCGCGTCCCCGATCTGCCCAAGGTGGATTATTTTTGCCTCCATCGCCGGAGCCGGAAAAACTGGAGCTCACCCTTGCGCGGATCGCCAGTTTGGTCGGCAAATCGCATGTCGGTTCGATGGAGTTGCTCGACACACATCGCGCCGAAGGGTTTCGCATGCATCGCTTTGTGCCCGGCGCGGCGCAGCCAAATCAGAAACAGAAATGTTCTGATGCGCAAGAAAATACATGCGCTGTTGCCGCTCTTCGCATGTTCCGTCCGCCATTGCGCGTAAAAGTGGCTTTGGAAAACAACGGACCAGCACACGTGGCCTGCGCAAAGAAAAAAGATGTGCAAGGTAGAGTGCTATGGAAAGCCGGCCCCTGGCGTAGTTCCGGCGATTGGTGGGAACGCGAAGCCTGGTCGCGCGATGAATGGGATATCGCACTGCAAAACGAAACCGATATTGCTCTTTACCGGTTGGTGCACGACTTGCTTGGCGGCGGATGGTTCGTCGAAGGAACGTATGACTGAACAAATTGTGCCTTTAAGTTCATTGGATGATTGAGTCATTTGGTCATGGAGTCGTTGCAAGCCTAATCACCCAATGACTCAATGTATGTTGAACTCCATTCTCGCTCCGCGTTTAGCTTCCTCGAAGGCTCATCTTTGCCCGAGGACATGGCGGCCATGTGCGCCAAATTGAATATGCCTGCCATGGCCCTGCTCGATGCCAATGGCGTCTACGGAGCGCCGCGCTTTCACATGGCAGCACAGAAAACAAAGATCAAGGCACACATTGGCGCAGAAGTGGCATGCGCATTGTTTGACTCTGTCATCCTGAGCGAAACAAATGCTTCACGAAGTGAAGTATTTGTGGAGTCGAAGAATCCCTATAGACGACAACTCGAACAGGGTGTAGGGATTCCTCGCTTCGCTCGGAATGACAAAGGAAGAATAAGCCAGGATGAAAAACCATTCCGATTGCCTCTTCTCATTTCTTCCCGCGCAGGCTACCAGAATCTCTGCCGTCTCATTACCAGGATGAAGCTGCGCGCCCAAAAAGGTGAGGGCGCAGTTTTAAAGGGAGAATTGGAAGAGCATGCCGACGGCCTGATTTGCCTGACTGGAGGCGATGACGGCCCACTTGCCGCGGCTCTGCAACAGGGCGGCATCGAGGCAGCCCATAAGCAAGTTGAGCAATTAATCGCGTCATTCGGCCGCAAGAATGTCTATGTCGAACTGCAGCGACACTTTCATCGTGAAGAAGAAACTCGTAACCGTGCCGCGATCGATATCGCGCGATCGCTCAATCTTCCTCTGCTTGCCACCAATGGCGCGAATTACGCCACGGCAAAAGACCGCGAGCTTTGCGACGCTTTCACTGCCATCCGCCATCACCGCACGCTAGCGACTGCCGGAAGATTGCTTTCGCGTAATGCCGAACGTCATTTGAAATCTCCGCAGGAGATGCAGCAACTCTTCGCCGACCTGCCCGAAGCACTCGCCAACACACTCGAACTTTCGTCGCGCCTCGAATTCACCCTCGATAAACTCGGCTACGAATTTCCTCGCTATCCGGTACCGGAAGGCGAAAGCATGAATTCATTTCTTCGCGATCGCGCGTGGGAGGGTTTTCGCGAACGCTACGGCCGCAAATCGCAGAACATGCAAACCCGCGCTCGCCTGCAAATCGAGAAAGAATTAAAGCTGATCGAAAAACTCAAACTCGCCGGATATTTTCTCATCGTTTGGGATCTCATTCGCTTCTGTCGCGAGCAAAACATTCTCGTTCAGGGGCGCGGATCGGCCGCCAATAGCGCCGTTTGCTACTCGCTTGGGATCACTGCTGTCGACGCGGTCGGCATGGATCTTCTCTTCGAGCGTTTTCTCTCCGAAGAGCGAGGCGAGTGGCCAGATATCGATCTCGATCTGCCTTCGGGCGATGAGCGCGAAAAAGTGATTCAGTATCTTTACAAACAATATGGTGAGCGCGGAGCTGCCATGACTGCTAACGTCATCACCTACCGCAATCGCAGTGCGGCACGGGAAATGGGCAAGGCGCTGGGGTTCGATCCGGAAACCCTCGACACAATTTCTGCCGCGGTTGCTACCTGGGAATTTCGCGACGAAAGCGACGCGCTCGACCGCCGCTTCCGCGACGCCGGCCTCGATCTTTCGCACCCCCGTCTGCGCAAATATTACGAACTCTGTCTCGCCGTGCAGGATATGCCGCGCCATCTCGGCCAGCACTCCGGCGGCATGGTCATCTGCCAGGGGCACCTCGATTCCGTCGTGCCGCTCGAACCCGCATCCATGCCGAACCGCGTCGTCGTGCAGTGGGATAAAGAAGATTGTGCCGACATGGGCATCATCAAAGTCGATCTGCTCGGCCTTGGCATGATGGCCGTGCTCAAAGACTCGCTCGAACTGATTCACAATCATTACGACGAACAGGTCGATCTCGCACATCTTCCGCAGGATGATCCCGCAGTTTATTCCACGCTGCAGAATGCCGATACGATCGGATTATTCCAGGTAGAGAGCCGCGCGCAAATGTCGTGCCTGCCGCGCCTGCGGCCTAAAAAGTTTTATGACATTGTGGTGCAGGTCGCGATCATTCGTCCCGGGCCGATCGTCGGACAGATGGTCAATCCATTTTTGCAGCGCCGCCAGGGGCGCGAAGAGGTCGCCTACGCGCATCCTTCGCTCGAACCGGTGCTCAAGCGCACGCTCGGAGTGCCGCTGTTTCAGGAGCAACTTCTCCGCATCGCCATGATCGCCGCCAACTTCACCGGAGGCGAGGCCGAAGACCTGCGCCGCGCCATGGGTTTCAAGCGGTCGCAGGCGCGCATGCGCGAGATCGAAGCAAAACTGCGTGCCGGCATGACACAAAACGGAATCTCGCCAAAAGCGCAGGAAGAAATTATTCTTTCGATCACATCCTTCGCGCTTTATGGATTTCCCGAATCGCACGCCGCCAGCTTCGCCCTCATCGCCTACGCCAGCGCGTATTTGAAATGTCATTATCTGAGCGCATTCACCGCGGCACTGCTCAACAACCAGCCGATGGGGTTTTATTCTCCGGCAACCATCGTCAAAGACGCGCAACGGCACGGTCTAAGAGTTCTACCAGTGGATGTGACGCGGTCAGAGTGGAACTGCACGCTGGAAACAGTGGCCCGTGGTCAGGGAACAGTGGCCAGTGAATCAGTTAGATCCGGTTTTGAATTGTCAGTTTCCGGTGAGACTTTTGTCATTCCGACCGAGCCGGAGCGCGAGCGACGGCGAGTGGAGGAATCTCTACCCTCACAACTCAATACTAGCGATCCGAAACCTGCCCTTCGCCTCGGCCTGCGCTATGTCCGTAGCCTGCGCGAAGAGGCCGCACAGGGGTTGGTGCGCGAGCGTGCCCGCGCGCCATTCGCATCCATCCACGATCTTTCTCGCCGCGTGCCCGAACTTCGCAAAGATGAACTCACCACATTGGCCGAAATTGGAGCGTTGAACTCAGTGGCCAGCTGCCAGTCGTCAGTTGCCAGCAAAAATTCAAAATCAGTATCGCGTATCGAGAATCGCGCAAAGAGTTTCCTCCACCCCTCGCGGGCGCTCGTGGGTCGAAATGACAAGGGTTTTTCTGACAACCGGCAACTAGCCACTGGCCGTTCCCTTCACCGCCGTGACGCTCTCTGGCAGGTCGAGCGTGCCGTCCGCGCCTCTGGCCCGTTGCTTGAACAACAAGACGAACCCGATTCGCCTTCGCCGCTCCAGCCCATGAATCACGAAGAGCGACTGGTCGCCGATTTTCGCGGCACCGGCCTCACTGTCGGCCCGCATCCCATGGCTTATCGGCGCGAATGGCTCAATGCGATGGGCATTCGCCGCGCCGTCGAACTTCGCGACATTCCCAATGGCAAGCGCCTTCGCATCGGTGGTTGCGTCATCACTCGCCAGCGTCCCGGCACCGCAAAAGGATTTGTTTTTCTCAGCCTGGAAGACGAAACCGGTGTGGCCAACGCGATCGTCACGCCCGATCTTTTTCACGCGAATCGTCTGCTGCTGACAAGCGAGCGATTTCTCGCCATCGAAGGTATTCTGCAGAATCAGGACAATGTGATTTCGGTGAAAGCGGAACGCGTGCAGCCCCTGTTCGTCACGAAAGCGGAAACCAGTTCACACGATTTTCACTGAACAGGTTTCTTCCTGAAGAAGAGGAACTATCTGCGCCAGACCTTATTGCGGTGGGTGATCTGGTGGTGGGGCCAGAGGCAGGCCGGCAGCGCCGCGCATAATATCGCGTTCTTCGGGTGAGAACATGCCCTTGAATCGCGGCGAGTCGATCACGCGCATGCGTTGGTCGTAAGGCATGGCACTCAAATCACGCACCGCGGATCTCACCATGCGTTGCCGATCCGGAGGAAGCTGCCGCATCCGGCCAAATACATCGCGAGCCTCGGCTTTCTGCCCGGGAGTCAAATGCTCCCAGGTTTCCATGCGGTTGATCACGCGCTGCTGCTGCTCGGGAGGCAAACTCGAGAACCGCTCCAGCCGCTGCCGCAACATCTGCTGGCGCTCAGGAGGCAAGCGGCGAAAGCCAGGATCGTTCTGCAACATGCGTTCCCGCTCGGCAGGAGGAAGGGACTGATAACGCCGCAGCCAATCGCCCGCATGCCCCGGATGAGGCCTTTGCATTTGCGCCGGGGGACGGCCCTGCACAGGATGCCAGTTGCCGCGCTGGGCCGAGCATGGAGAGAGCAACGCCAACACGGTCGCGGCGCACACCACGACCGCCGCTCTCAATCCGCTCATGAATTTTCCCTGCCCCATCCCATTCGCCCTTTGCCGCGGCACCGCTCATGTCGATCCACTGCAAACTCATTTACGGATTCGCGCTGACGTTCTGCTGCACCTGCAGGTCATCCAGCAATTCGAAATCCGAATACAAATCGTGATTCTTATCCAACGCAGACAAGTCGCCCACGGCCGTGCCCGGCTCAGCCTGGGAGGAGACATCGTTGTCCGCGACTACGTTATCGGCGCGCCGGTAAATTCCATCACCCTTGCTGAAAACCATTCCAACCCCAATCGCCATCAGCACAGTCAGCGCCGCCGCCAGCACCGGACGCCGGAACCAGCCCATCCATTCCCCTTGTGGCTTGGCGATCTCCTCGCGCAGCCGCGCCTGCAAACGCACATCAAAATAAGGCGAAGGCTCGGGAGCCTGCCACTCATCCAATAGCGCCATGGTTTTACGGAACTCTTCGAGCTTGCCCGAACACGCGCCGCAACCTGCCAGATGTCCGCTGATCTCCGGCGTCACTTTCGCCATGCCAGAGGCCAAGTCCGGCATCATCTCGCGAATCTCTTCACACTTCATAACCATTCCCCTCAACATCTCTTCGCCACTGCCACTTCGCCAAAATATTGCTATACAAATTCTTTTAACTGTTCACGCAAACTTTCATAAGCCCGGAACAACAGCGACTTCGTCGCCGATTCGCTCAATTTGAGCACTTCGGAGATTTGCTTGTAATCCATCTGCTGGTACTTGTGCATGATCACGGCAAGCCTTTGCCGCTCCGGCAGCGCCTCTACTTTGCTGCGGATCGCCGCCATCCGCTCGCGGCGCACCATCGACTCCTCAACTGTCATGGAGGCGTCGCGCACATCCATGGTCGTGCCCGTCTCTTCATCCGGCTCGTCCAGGCTGACCGTCACTTCCGGACGTTCCTTGCGCGTGTCGCGTGCGTGGTTGACAGCCAGATTCGTCGCAATCCGGTACAACCAGGTCGTGAACTTGGCGCTGGCTTCATAAGTCTGCCGCGAACGGTACACGCGGAGAAAAACCTCCTGTGCCAGATCTTCGGCTACAGCCGAATTGCGCGCCATGCGGTACATAAAGCTCACCAGCGGCCGGCGATATTTTTGCACCAGATAGTCAAAAGCCCCTTCGTCGCCAGCCTTGACGCGCAGCATCACTTCGGCATCGGTGTAGGGTTCAGCACCGGCCAGTGCAGTCTGCAGTGTGCCGGGACGCGACCCCAGCGAGGCCATCAGAACGCTGCCGTCCATGGCGGCTGTGCTCACATCAGATTCAACCCCGTCCAGGGCAGAAAGTTGCACATCTTCCAACTGGGAAGAATCGGCAGAAGTCCCCGCGCCTGAACCAGATACAACAGTTGCCCGAGGCCTGGACGGGTTTGCCATTGAGGTTACTTTAGGAATCGGCGTTGGGGCGTCGGATTCCGCCCTTTCGGCCTCCCGATAGGCTACCACGTACGGGGCCCGGCCACGAAACTGGTAGCTTTTTGAGCGAGAGAGGTCCGAATCCGTCTTGAACGTAAATTTGCCTGCACAATGGGAGGGAGCGCCAAAATTCGTGATAGTGTTCCTCCTCAGGAATCCGCAGGGGCGAATATGACGCCGCGCTTGAAAATCTGGCGAACAGCAATGGCAACCCTGCTTTATGTCGCACTGGGAACTGGCGCAGCGGCCCAGTTCGAGACGCGAGCAAGCTTTAGCATTGGTTCGTTCCGCCCAACTGCCCTCGCCGTAGGAGACTTCAACAGGGATGGAAACCTCGACGTGGC
>JASHTD010000337.1 GCA_030040725.1 Candidatus Sulfotelmatobacter sp.
AGATTTCCGATAGTTGGTCATTCATTAAAGGAACTCACTATTGGAAGTTTGGAGTGGATACCAATCTCATCCAGAATTTTGTGATCTGGCCGGGTTTCACACCCATGCGTATTGTTTTGCCCGGTTTAAACTGTCTGGTCGACTTTGCTAATTTCGTCAATCCGACCGCCGATATACCGTCGGTCCCGGCTCAAGGGCCCTGTCCAACTGCGGCGCCGCCGTTTTTCCCCACTACACCCGGGCCGAATCCTTTCGATCCTCTGAATGGGGTACCCATTGTTTTTTGGGGTGCTCCTGTGGGCACTGGGCCAATCGCGCAAGGCAGTTTGCCACCCGTGATTCCGACTACTTGGCAACACGCTTACGTTGACCCGCAAGACTATGACGAAGATCTGCACCACGGTTATTTTGGCTGGTTCGTTCAGGATCAATGGCGCGCCAACCCGAAGCTCACTTTCAACTACGGATTGCGCTGGGACGAAGAGTTTGGTCTCTCGCAGATCGTCAATCCTGATCATCGCGGCTTCCAGCCGCGCTTAGGGATTGCCTATTCTCCCACCAAACACACGGTGATTCGCTCCGGGTTCGGAGTATTTGACGACCATTACAACATGACGTTTTTCTTCGTCACCTACCCGCAGCGCGAGGTGGTGATCCCCAATGCTCCTCAGCCATGGGTGAGGCAGGGGAACTCGACCGCGACCGAGGTGCTCAACCAGTTGAGTTTCGACGCGCCCAGTCCACTGAATCACTTCGCTCCTCTTCCGTATCCAAATGGAACGACCGTGCCAACGCCTTCGCAAGCGGCGAAAACCCTGGTTACAACGGGTCAGACTCCGCCGAACTTCAGCACCGGCCCGGGCCCGGGGCAAGATCCCGCCATTCCCTCAGGGACCTTTGTCACCAACAGCGGCGGAGGAATCGATCGCAACATGCGCTATGCCTATTCTGAGCAGGCTAGCCTGCAACTGGATCAGGAGATCGGAAAAGGTTTAGTGGTGAGCTTCGGCTATCTGTTCCTGCGTGCGCATAAGCAGATTCGGCCGGAGAACTTGAACGTTTGTCCATCGGCGGGCATTACCAATAGCGCTACCACTTGCTTCGCCGCCGACACAACCCCAGGCCCACCCATTACTCCAACCGGACCGTTCCCCAACAACGTGATGCCCGATGGCAAAGCCGCATTCAGCGGAGTCCTGTATAACAATGCCGGCCTGATGTATTACCTGGATGGATCGGGGAATGCCGAATATAACGGCGGCACGATTTCAGTAACCGATAAGCTGAATCAGTACTTCCGGTTCAACGTGAACTATACCTACTCGCACACACAGGATGACGGCACCTTCACCACGTTCGTGAGCACTCCGCAGGATCTTTACGGGCGAAATCTGGAGCGCGCCGATTCAGTGCAGGATGTTCGTCATCGGTTCGTGGGCAACTTCACCGCCGATGTCCCCAAGAAAAGCTTCCTGCGCGATTTCGAGTTCAGCATGATTGCTTCGCTGCAGTCACCGAGACCCTTCACCATGTTCGTGGGCAACGACGAGAATGGCGATACGAATCCGGTAACCGACCGCGTAGGCTGGTCGCCCCGCAATGCATATCGCGGCGACCAGTTTTATGATTTTGACCTTCGCCTTTCCCGCGGTTTCAGAATGGGCGAACGGAAGAATCTGCTAGTGGCTTTCGACGCTTTTGATGTATTCAACCGGCAAAACATCAATGAGGTCACTTCTGTCTACGGTGGTGGAACACCAGATTTCTGCGGCGGCACAACCCCTTTTAACGGCCCAGTGCCGCAACACTACAACGATGCAGCCTCACTCGCCATTCAGCGTGGGCAGGTATCTTGCGTGGGCTATGGTAAGGTTCCGGGGTATACCAATTTTGCTGAAGCTCCGGCCCCGAGTGCTTTGTTCGGTACGCCCAGAACCATGTTCAATCCGCGGCAGTTGCAGATTTCGGCGAAGTTCACGTTTTGATTTTTCTGCAAACGCCAGCGTTCGTAAAATTGTAGGATCAACGAACCCGGAGGCAAGTGATGCGTGCGGTTCTCTTTTTGACGGTTGTACTCGGATTGGTTACGTTTGCCGGGGCACAAGATCAGCAGACTGAAATTAAGCACACTACGGCGGCGCCGACCTCGCCCGCCTCTGGTAAGCAGATGTTTATGGCCTATTGCGCCTCGTGTCACGGCAAGGATGCGAAAGGCGATGGTCCCGCGGCGAGTGCGCTAAAGCTCGCTCCCGCGGATCTGACGGCGCTGGCGAGCAAGAATGGGGGAAAATATCCAGCGGCGAAAGTGACCAGCGTTCTCAGTGGCCAGGCAAATCTGGCAGCCCACGGCAATAAAGAGATGCCGGTTTGGGGACCAATTTTCTTTCGCATAAGCCAGGGCCACGAAAGCGAAGTGCAAATGCGAATCGCGAACCTGAATCACTACATCGAGTCTCTGCAAGCAAAATAGCAGGCGAAGATAGCTTCCAGCCTTCTTCGGAGCGCATCCATTCCAGGTTCCATGTAAGAACAAGACTGCAATAAGAAATTCTGCTGCGAACTGGGAGCTCCGTCGCAGGGACAAATGCACCGTGCCGCAACTGCCGCCATATCGAGCCGATCATGTGGGCAGCCTGCTTCGTCCCGCTGAACTCTTGCAGAAGCGCCATTCTGGAGTTTCGCTCGAGCAGCTTCGAAAGGCTGAAGACGAATACATCCTCCGCGCGATTCAACGCCAAAAAGAGGTCGGGCTTGACATCCTGACAGATGGAGAACTGCGCCGCCGCAATTTCATGAGCGATTTCGTGGATGCGGTCGCCGGATTCGATATTGAAAAGGCCATTGGGCGCAGTTGGTCGGGAAGCGATTCGGCATCTGCGGTAAGCAGCGTAACTGGCATCGTGACTTCGAGGCTGCGCCAGGTTGCTCCTCTGACCGGACACGAAGTTCCCTTTATGCAAGCGCACGCACCGGGAAACTTCAAAGTCACACTGCCCAGTCCGACCCAATTTCCAGCTATCTCCTACAAGCGCGGCATTACCGACAAGATATATTCCACACCTTCCGCACTGCTTTCTGACATCGTAGCCATCATGAGCAAAGAGTTGCGAAGCCTAAGCTCACAAGGCGCGAGTTATATCCAGATCGACGCTCCGCGTTACAGCTACTATATCGACCCCAAGTGGCGCGATTGGATGAAGACTGAAATGGGACAGGATCCCGACGCCGCGCTGAAAGAAAGCGTGGAAGCTGATAATGCCTGTCTGCACGCAGCACGCCGGGACGGCAACACACTGGCGATACACCTCTGTCGTGGTAACAATCGCAGCCATTGGTATGCAGAAGGAGGTTATGACGCGATTGCTGAGGAACTCTTCGGCACTCTCGCCGTCGACCGTTTTCTGCTCGAATATGACGATGAACGCTCTGGAACGTTTGAACCTCTTCGCTTTGTTCCTCGAGGCAAGACTGTGGTATTGGGATTGATTAGCAGCAAGCGGCCACAACTGGAGCAAAAGAGCGACATCGTTCGACGGATTAATCAGGCATCGCGCTACATTCCGTTAGAAAACCTTGCCCTCAGTCCGCAATGTGGCTTTGCCTCGACCGCAGAGGGCAATCTCGTCTCCGAGGAA
>JASHTD010000113.1 GCA_030040725.1 Candidatus Sulfotelmatobacter sp.
TGCACCCTGCGAAGGAGCCTACTCGTGAAAGTTTATTCCGGAGAAAGCATTCGTAATGTGGCGGTTGTCGGGCACGGCCACGCTGGCAAGACCACGCTGGTGTCGGCGATGCTCTTCGCGGCGGGAGCCACGCCGCGATTGGGCCGCGTGGACGACGGCTCCTCGACGACGGATTATGACGAAGAAGAAATTGCCCGCAAGATGTCGATTGCGGCGTCGGCGGCGTATGTGGAGTGGGGCAAAACAAAGATCAACATTCTCGACACCCCTGGCTTCAACATGTTCGTTCACGAGGCCAAGATGGTGCTGCCGGTGGTGGATGCGGTGATCGTTGTCGTCGATGGCGTGGCAGGCGTCGAAGTCGTTACCCAGAAGGTTTGGAACGACTGTGAAGAATTCAAGACGCCGCGTTTGATCGTGGTCAACCGAATGGATCGTGACCGGGCCAATGCAGAGCGCGTTCTGGAATCGTTAACCTCATCGTTCGGACGGGACGTAATTCCGATTGAGCTGCCAATCGGAGCTGAGAAAAATCTTTCTGGCGTGATCGATCTGGTCCGCATGAAGGCTTATACCTACGAACTGGGCGGCAATGGCAAAGGGAAAGAAACAGAAATTCCCGCAAACTTGAAGGATCAGGCGCAGGCCGCGCACGAACGGCTGGTCGAGCTTGTGGCCGAAGGCGACGATAAGCTGATGGAGAAATTCTTCGAAGCCGGCACTCTGGGAGAAGATGATCTGGTTCCGGCGCTGCATAACGCGATTCGCGAAGACAGAATCTTCCCCGTGATCTTTGCTTCCGGGCTGGGAAATATTGGCGCCGACCGCGTCATGGATTTCATCGTCGATTACACGCCGGCGCCTTCCGAGCATGAATGGGTGCAGGGCGAAGCGGCGGCTTCTGGCAACGGAGATGCCCCCAAGCGGCATGAGACTGACGCCGAGCCAGTATCGTTATACGTATTCAAGACGGTTTCGGACGCGTTTGCCGGGCGAATTACGTATTTCAAGGTTTTCTCCGGAGTGCTGAAGAATGAGGCTACGGTTCAAAACTTTTCCCGCAATTCGGCCGAGAAGCTCTCTCATATCTCGATTATGCAGGGCAAGACAGCCGTGCCCGTGACCGAACTGCATGCGGGCGATATCGGTGCGGTTGCGAAACTGAAAGACACTCTCACCGGCGATACGCTAGGAGACAAATCCGCTCCGATTCAGTATCCGCGCGTGAAGCTGCCCGAGCCGGCAATCACGTTTGCCATCGAGCCGAAGAGCCGTGCCGACGAAGACAAGCTAGGTCCCGGCATTCATAAGCTGATGGAAGAAGACGCCATGCTGCGCTTCTTCCGCGATCCGCAAACCAAGGAATTTCTTATTGCTGGAACTGGACAGCAGCACATCGAGGTTATAGTTTCCAAGCTGAAGAAGCGCTTTCATACGGAAGTTGTTTTGAAGGCGCCCAAGGTGCCCTACCGCGAAACCATTCGCGCCAAAGCTGACGTGCAGGGACGCCACAAAAAACAAACCGGTGGCCACGGCCAGTACGGCGATTGCAAAATCAAAATGGAGCCGCTCGCGCGCGGCGGGCAATTTGAATTTGTGAACGATATCTTTGGCGGCGCGATTCCAAGAAACTTTATCCCTGCCGTAGAAAAAGGAATCAAAGACGCCGCGGCACGCGGGTATCTTGCGGGATATCCCGTGGTCGACTTCCGTGTAATTCTGTATGACGGTTCGTATCACGATGTTGACTCGAACGATTTGTCGTTCCAGATGGCCGGCCGCATCGCCTTTAAGAAAGCGATGGAAGTCGCCAAACCCACGCTGCTCGAGCCGATCATGATGGTCGAGATCACTGTGCCCGACGATTTTGCAGGATCGATCATGGGCGACCTCAACAGCCGCCGCGGCCGCATCCAGGGCATGGACAACAAAGGTGGCAACACCATCGTGAAAGCCGAAGTGCCCATGGCCGAGATGCTCACCTATGGGGTCGATCTGACTTCAATGACCCAGGGCCGAGGCTCGTTCAACATGGAAATGCATCACTACGACACGGTTCCAGGGCAATTACAGGAAAAGATCATCGAGAAGGCTAAGGCTGAGCGAGGAGAGGTGAAGGAAGAGGAAGAGTAGAAGCATCATGCCGAGAACGGAGTCGCTTGAAACGAGATGGGTTGAGCTTTTTGACGAGTTATGCCGCAGTCATAGCATCGACAGCGCTCAGATCGCCGCGCCTTTTTTTAGCGTTCGTGCTGTAGAGGCGCGCGCAGTTCTTTATGTCGGAAAAGCGACCAACGGAGATTGGTACAGAGACAAATTTTGCAGCCAGTCCTCTAACGTGAGCATGAAAGAGAGGAGGGAGGAGAGGCACGAATGCACCAGGAACTTTCTCGTCGAAGAGGCTCCTCGCTACAACTCTGGATTCTGGTATTTTGCCAAGGAACTCAACACAGAAGCCGCTAAGAAGTGGAATCAGCCAATCAAGACCTCTTTTCAGCATATCGCGTGGACGAACATTTGCAAAATCGGAGCATCGAAAGGAAACCCGCGCGGGTCTCTCTTGAAAAAGCAACGGGACCTCGCACTCGAGACCTTACTTCTGGAGATCGAGTTATATAAACCGCAGCTAATCTGCTTCGTGACATGGGATTACGCGTTCGAACTGGTTAGGAAAGTCGTTGACGACCCGGAC
>JASHTD010000114.1 GCA_030040725.1 Candidatus Sulfotelmatobacter sp.
TTCTTCAGCACTCCCGAGGGCCGCTTTGTCGAAGTCAACGACGCTCTCGTTACCATGCTCGGGTACAGCAGCCGAGAAGAACTATTGCAAGTCGACATCCCGTCTCAAATCTATTACTCGCCGGAGCAGCGCCAGGCGCACGCCGTGGCCATGGAAAAAGACGGCCTGCTGCGCAACTTCGAGGCTACACTTCGCCGCAAAAATGGCTCGCCGATCTATGTGCTGATCAACGCCTTTGGCATGCACGACGCTTCGGGAAAGTTGCTGCAGATTCGCGGTCTTATGCTCGACGTGACCGGGCTGCATACCTATCAATCCGAACTGCAGCGCGAGCGCGATTTCTCCGGCAAGATTCTCAGCAACACGCAGAGCTTCATTCTTGTTTCCGATACAGCCGGCCTGATCAGTTATGCGAATCGCCGCTGGTATGAAGCCGGATTCGAGCAGAGCGACCTGATCGGACGTCCTTTGCTCGAGCTTGCTGCTCCGGGCTATGCGCGGCCGCTTTCCGATGCCCTGCAGGCGACGCTTCGCGGCGGGCAAGTCGACAATCTCGAACTGAAAATCCTGCGCGGGAACGGAAACGCCGGTCAGTTCTCGGTGAATCTGAGTCCTATGCGCGACGAGCAGAGCAACATCAACAGCATCGTCGTGGTCATGACCGATATCACCGATTCGGCGGAACTCCGCGACAAACTGGTGCATACCGAAAAAATGGCCGCAGTAGGACAACTTGTCTCCGGTGTCGCTCATGAAGTGAACAATCCACTTACTGCGATTCTGGGTTTTGCCGATCTGCTTCTCGAAAATCCCGACCTGCCTGATACTGCGCGCAAAGATCTGCGCGTCATCCTGCAGGAAGCTCAGCGCACCAAGCAGATTGTGCAGAACCTGCTCAGCTTCGCCCGGCAAATGCCGCCACAGCGCAACCCGGTGCAGCTCAATCTGATCCTCCGCCGCACTATCCAGCTCCGTTCCTACGATTTCTCGAGCCACGGCGTCGAGGTCATCGAGAATCTGGACGAGAGCTTGCCCGAGGTGATGGGCGACGCGCACCAACTGCAGCAGGTCTTTCTGAATATTCTCAACAATGCCTACGACGCCGTGCACGAAGCCGGCCGGCCTGCGCACATCGAGATCACGACCGCCAGGACGGAAAGCGCCGTCGAGGTTTCCTTTCGCGATAACGGTTATGGCATCTCTCATCCGGATCGCATCTTCGATCCCTTCTTTACCACCAAGGAAGTCGGCAAGGGAACCGGCCTTGGCCTGAGCATCTGCTACGGCATCGTGAAGGAGCATGGGGGCGAGATTCTCTGCCACAACAATCCGGATGGAATCGGGGCCACATTTATCGTTCGCTTTCCCGCCGCGCCACACACCGCGTCTCTGGGTGTGGCCGCAGGAGTCAATCAACCATGAGCTCATCCGCAATCACACGCCAAGCCGCCCAAACTGATTTATTGCCCGTCCTGCTGATCGAAGACGAGCCTTCGATCATGGCTCTGGTCAGCGCCACCCTTGAGCGTAACGGCTATCCGGTGGTGTGCATTGAATCCGGCGCAGAAGCCCTGGGGCTGCTCGAAAAAGGACAATTCCTCGGTGTTATCTCCGATATGCGTACGCCCGGCGGTGTCGACGGCGCCCAGGTCCACAGCTGGATTTCTCAAAACCGTCCGGACCTAGCCGATAAAGTGGTCATCATCACCGGTGATTACGCCAATGAAGAAACCGTAACCACGCTGCGAAAAATCGGTGCGCTTTATCTGGAAAAGCCGTTCCGCGTGCAGGATCTTATTGCCGCTATTGAAAAAACCATGGGGAAGGCCCGGTGACTGCAACATTGAACAAATCGCTGAACACGGAAGACCTGCGAGTCCGCCTGCTTATCGTCGATGACGAACAGACCATCCGCAAACTCTGCATAACCGTCGGAGAGGCTCTCGGCTTCATCTGCCTGGAAGCCGACAGCGGCGAATCCGCGCTCACCCTGCTCGAAGAACAGCCGGTTCACATGATCCTGAGCGACATGGTGATGCCCAACATGTCTGGCCTGGAATTTCTGGAAAAAGCAAAGAAACTCCTGCCGCGCACCGAAGTGGCGCTCATGACCGGACACGGCTCGATTGAAACAGCCGTGCAGGCAATGAAACTGGGGGCCTACGACTACATCACCAAACCGTTTTCGCCACTCGAGGAACTTCGCCTCTTTTTGCGCCGCATGGCCGAGAAAGTGCGGCTGGTTGAAGAAAATGAATTTCTGCGACAGCGCACGGACTCGGAAACAGCCGTGCACGGGATCATCGGATCGTCGGCGAAAATTCAGGAGGTTCTGCGGGTCTCTTCGCGCCTCAAAGACACCCGAACCTCGGTGCTGATCTCCGGCGAGAGCGGGACCGGCAAGGAATTGATTGCCCGCGCGATTCACTTCCGCGGAGCTTTCGCCAATCGTCCATTCGTTGCCGTTGATTGTGGTTCGCTCGTGCCTACGCTGATTGAAAGTGAACTCTTCGGCTATGAAAAAGGAGCATTCACCGGCGCCCTGAAATCAAAGCAGGGACTTTTTCAATCGGCGGATACGGGCACGATTTTTCTTGACGAAATCGGCGAACTACCGCTGGAAATGCAGGCCAAGCTGCTGCGCGTTCTACAGGAAAAAGAAGTGCGTCCAGTCGGCTCGAACCAGCGACTCAAGGTCGACGTGCGGATTATCGCGGCGACTAATCGCGATCTCGAAACTGCCTATAAAAACGGAACCTTCCGCAAAGACCTCTATTTCCGGCTTAACGTCGTGACGGTTCACGTTCCGGCGTTACGCGAACGCCGCAGCGACATTCCCCTGCTGGTGAACTGGTTCTGCGAGCGCTACGCTCCTGGCGCCGATCTACGCGTCTCGAACTCCGCCCTCACAGCCCTTATGAATTACGACTGGCCCGGGAATGTGCGCGAGTTGGAAAACTGCGTCGAGCGGGCCGTCGCGCTAGGCAACGGAAGGGTGATTGATCCCAGCGATCTGCCCCCAAGCATCGCAGGCTTGAATTCTCCGCCGCGCGTATTATCCGATTCCGCGGAAGAGTCAACTTCTGAACTTGCCATTGCAGACGAAGCGGTCCCGGAGGAAAGGACGGCGGTCCACGCTCCACTTTCCACCACCGACCTCGAAGATATTGAACGTGCGACCATTCAGCGCGTGTTCGAGCAAGTCCAAGGCGACAAAGCTCTTGCCGGGCGCATGCTGGGTATCAGCCGGGCAACTCTGTACCGCAAGCTCAAGCGGTACAACATCAATGGCGGTGCAACTTCGGAGCCAAGCCCCACGCTGCAATAGGATCTCCTTCTCAGGCTCGCGGCGAAAGTTTCTTCATTCAGCGAAGCCGCACGGGAGGGGGATTTGAGACTATTGTCTCAAGCTGAGACGGCAACGATTGCGTAGGTCGGTTTCGAGGCGTTGGATCGGCCTGTAACTCGCTGAAAATGCGAATTCCTCAGTGCTAATCCTTCCGTTCAACACTGTGGTCTCGGTCGTGCAACTTCTTTGTATGTAACCGCGGATTCTGGCTCCCCAATGCTCTTCCTAACCGGGAAGAGGGGGAGCCCAACCGCACTGCAATCGTAGAAGAGCTCTGGTTGAGTTTGATCGGGAACCTTCCAGAACGGACCGGGGCGGTAGGGGAAGGGTATCGCTTGGCGCAACAAGCCACAGCACCATCGCGCGCGGCGCAAGCCAGCAAGGTCGCCGATCTCGCCCGTTTTTTCCCCGACGCCACCCCTGTGCGAATTCCCGTGCAGTTCTCCCGCACGTCCAACAGCGATGCCGATCAGAAGGCTGCGCAGGGCTTGCAGGAAAGCACGATCATCGAGTTCGGAACTCCCCGCGAGGTTCTGTTCGCGTGCACAACCCCCCTCGAGTTTGCCGATGTGCTCCGCCTCCGCAACTCCGACGGATCGCTTGATGCTGAAGCCTCAGTCGTTGCCGTGCAATATCACCCTGGATGCACCGCCGTGGCAGCGCGCTTTGTCAACTCCGTCCCCAACTGGATCATAAAACCATGACTCCGTCGCAACCCGAAACGCCAACTCCGGACCCTGCCGTAGCCTGGGCCAACATTCAACGGCTTTATCCCATGTACGCCGAATTAGCGCGTGAGTTCGTCGTCGATCTTCCCGCGTGCGCCGCCGAACTGGAATCGGGGACTGAATGTCCCTCGGCCGAGGCTATCGAGCAGGGCCAACTGTGGCTGCAACAGATGGACGAACTTATTCAAGTTCATCAACTGCGGCAGTTTTTGCAGACCAGTTCAACAGTCGATCCTGCCAGCATCGCCGCGCTGCTACAGCATCTTCTCACCAACCCGGTTCACAGCGACACGATGCGCGATAAGATCGATTTCCTGCTGGTGCAGTACTTCAGCCAGATTGCGCCGGATAATCTCAACGACGAGGCCGCCGATCTGGCGTATGTGGCGCAGGCAATGGAGCCGGTTCTTGGGAAGGTTGAACTCAAAGCACCGGTATGGCTGAACGCTCTGGATCGCGTTCTCGAGACCGCGCGAAAGTGCCGCTCGCTGAATGAACTGCTGCACGGCGGGGTGCTGGAGCAGGGCCGCAAGGCGAAAGGTCAAGCCGGTTCTCTCTTTTACATGCCGGTCGCACTGGTTGCATTTACACGCTTCGGCTATCTCATGCGACGCGCTTTTTTTCGGCTCATGCTTACCGAACTCAACGGGATTCTTGATGGCCTGACCGAGCTCGAGACAAAGGGGATTGAAACGATCGACTGCAGGCGGGCGCAATTTTCGGCGCAGGAACCGGTGGTTCGTTTGCGCATGATCTGCCAGTCCTGGAAAGTGATGTTTCAGGCGGAATATTCTTCCGGGCAGCCTTTGCGCATGCTAGTGGATCTGCGCGCTTCGGTTGAAACCGCATTGGGCAGAAATACCGGCAGCGCGGCGCAAACCAAAGTCCCAGCCAACCCTGCAGGAGCCGTGGTGGCAAAAAAACCAATCCGGGCTGCAGCGGCGAGTGTCGCAGCTTCGGCATCCCCGGCCAATGGATCTGCTTTGCGAAAGCCTGCCCCAGCCAAACCTGGTTCGGCCGCGGTGAAGGCCGACGCTCCCGAGTTTGAGATTTCCGCGGCTCCCGACTGGAGCGGCGGAAAAGCGGAAAAGTGAACACCGGAAAAATAAGGTCAGGATTCACAATCGAACAACCCGCATCTTGCGGGGACGAACAGTCAGCAAAAGCGAGCACGAACGAAAAGCGAAATGCGTATCGATCATCCAACCGTACTGATTATCTCCGATGACGTGGAGTTTTCCCGAAGCGTGACAGCCCGCTGGCAAATGGAGCGCAGTGTGCCCATGTTTACTCTGTTGAGTGGAGATATCTGGCCTCGTTCGGTGGAGAATTTCGCGGTTGCGATCGTAGGATGCCTGCGCAGAGAACTGCTTTCGGTGATCATGGAGCCATTGCACGCGACGCAGCAACCGCTGTTCTGTATTTGCGAAAACGTGGCTACGGCGCAGCTGGTGCGCGGCCGGTGGCCGCGGGCCGCGGTGCTCGGCTCCGATGAGAACTGGCTGAATGCGTTAGTTCTTTCGGCCAGCGAGGCAGTGCTGCGCTCTCGTGCCGAGGCTCAGGCCCGAGCTGCGGAAGCAAGGTGCGCCGAGCTTGAACGAGACGCGATGCTTGGCAAATACATGCTGGAGATGCGTCACGGTCTGAATAACGCGCTCACTTCGCTTCTGGGAAATTCCGATCTATTGCTGGTGGAACCCGGCAGTCTATCGGCTCAGGCGCGGGGACAGATTGAGACTATCCGCAACATGACCTTGCGCATTCACGAGGTGCTGCAGCGTTTTTCGTCGCTCGAAAAAGAAATGAACGTGGTCGCACAGCAAGTGGAACGCGACTCTGGAAAATACCGTGCAGCGGCGGCGGGCGACTAATACCGGCCTTGCGGGATCGATAGGCGCTGAGAACAGGCCAAGTGACGGGAGCCGGAGTGATGTTGCTGAGCAATAGGCTCTATTCCTGGTTTGCAGGAGAACGGATTCACAAGCCAGTTTGAGGACCATCTTTATGCATAAGTTAATGGCGGCCAACACGATCCTCGAACATGAACTTTCCGAATTGCGCCTGCTGGTGGAGCGGCAGACCGGAATGGTTCTCGATTGCCCCAACGGGAAGTTGGCGGCGCATGTCGCCGACTACATC
>JASHTD010000115.1 GCA_030040725.1 Candidatus Sulfotelmatobacter sp.
CGGCAGATCTGGCTGCAAAGCTGGGAGGAACCGCGGTCCCGTTCGAAGAGCGTTGGGAGCATCTGAAGCGAGCCGATGTGATCATCAGCTCGACCTCTTCGCCTCAGACTGTTCTCAGTCGGAACGAGGCCGAAATTATGGTTCGCGGCCGCAAAGAGCCGCTGGTAATCGTCGACATCGCCCTCCCTCGCGACATCGAGCCCGAAGTTCGCACCATCAAGGGCGTTTTCCTCTATGATCTCGACGATCTCGAGGACGTCATCGATCACAATGCTGCCGAGCGCGAAGCCGCCGCCGATGACGCTGAAAAAATCTTGCGCGCCGAAGTGCACGAGTTTCGCCATACTTTAGCGTTGCAGCGCGTGGTGCCGACCATCGCCGCCTTGCGCCGCCGCCTCGATGAGATTTGCCGGCAAGAATTGGACTCCTACCGCCAGGAAAATGGGCCGTTCACGCAGGACCAGGACGAAATGTTATCCGCAGTTATGTCCCGTATAACCCAGCGCATCACGGGATCGCTGGCCCGTGAACTCAAGGAGCTTCCAGAACAAGTGGAGCAGCAGCAGATGACTACGGCCGTGCAGCGGCTGTTCCACCTGCAAACGCCTGAATCGGCGCTTGCCGGCACCAGTTTGTAAGCGGAACAAGAACGAAAAGAAATTCGACCGTACTGGGGTCAAAAGCAGTTAAACGAGCAGCTCGAAAAGAGCGGCTAAGAAAGCATTCACAAAAAAAACAAGGGGTTCTCCATGGCTACATCCAAATCTTCTTCTTCAGCGCAGAACTGGACGAGCACGCAGGCCTATGTGATCGCAGCATTCTGTCTGGTCCTCGGAGTCGCGCTCGGCTATCTCTTCCGCGGCTCCGCATCACCGGTGGCGGCAAGCTCGCCGGCGACGACAAACGCAGATTCGCAACCATCCCAGCCCCGGCAGCCGCAAATCACGCCCGAGCAGCAAAAAGCGATGGTCGCGCAAGCTGTCGCGCCGCTCCTGGTCACGCTGAAAGACAATCCCAACGACTTCGACACCATCGTTAAAGTTGCCAATCTCTATTACGACGGCCAGCAATATCCCGACGCCGTCGCTTTCTACCAGCGCGCATTGCAGATCCAACCCCGGAATGCGGATGTATTAACTGACTTCGGCACGTCGCTTTGGTACACCGGCGACGTTGATAAGGCGATCACCCAGTTCCAGACCGCGCTGAAATACGAACCGGGACGCGCCTCGACTCTGTTCAACCTCGGCATCGTGCGCTGGCAGGGCAAGATGGATCCCAAAGGCGCCGTCGCAGCGTGGGAAGAATTGCTGCAGAAAAACCCCAACTATCCGGATAAAGAAAAGCTGCAGGAGTTCATCGATCGCGCCAAACAGCACGCCAAAGGCTAAACTCCTTCGGGCTGTCATGCCGAGCGAAGCAAGTCGTTCACGAAGTCAACGACTTGCGGAGTCGAAGCATCCCTGTCCGCACTCCGGCTCTGTGGGCGCCAGTTCTGCTCGATTTCAACCCGTCACAGAAATCTCAAATCGGCGCCTGAAACGACGATAGGGATGCCGTTCGGCTTCGCTCAGGGCAGGCATTCGACTGCGGTTGAGTTTCGCATTCGCGAAACTCAATTCTCGCTCAGCATGACAGTTGCCGGTAGCGTGCCCGCGTCCGCTATTCCTCCGCCATCGCCTGCGCCCCTTCATCTTCCGCGCGAATTAATCCAAATTTTTTCAGCTTGTAGCGCAACGCGTCGCGGCTGATGTCTAGCAACTTGGCGGCGTGCGTCTGATTTCCATTCGCTTGCCGCATCGCCAGTTCCACCATGACATGCTCGACCTCTTCCAGTGAAGTCCCGCCCTCCGGAATATAAAGCCGCGGCAGCATCCGGCCATCGGCCAACGTCTGCCCGCCGTTTCCCGTGGCCGTTCGCTCGAATAACGTCGGCCCTCCCGACTCGCCCACCGAAAACGGCAAATACAGCGGTCGCAAAAACGGTTCATCTTCCAGAATCATTCCCCGCTCGATCGTGTTCTTCAGTTCGCGCACATTCCCTGGCCAGTTGTGGCCCATCAGCAAACGCCGCGTTGCGTCGGTGATCCCGCGAATCTGTTTCTTGAACGTGCGGTTATAGCGCTCGATGAAAAAATCCACCAGCGGCATAATGTCTTCTTTGCGATCGCGCAACGGAGGAATAAAAATCGCGATAATCGCCAGCCGGTAATACAAATCCTGGCGGAACTCGCTCTCACGCACCGCTTTTTCCAGATCGCGATTCGACGCCGCAATCACCCGCACATTCACCTGCATGTCGCGAATGCCGCCCACTCGCCGGATCACCTGATCTTCCAGCACGCGCAACAGCTTTGCTTGCAGCAGCGGCGAAAGTTCTCCAATTTCATCCAGGAATAACGTCCCGCCGTCCGCCGCCTCAAACAATCCCTTTTTCATCTGCTTGGCGTCGGTGAATGCGCCCTTCTCGTGGCCAAACAGTTCCGCTTCCATCAGCGTCTCAGGGATTGCCGAGCAGTTGATCGCCACAAACGGCTTTTCCTGGCGGTTGCTTTCATAATGAATCGATTTCGCAATCAGATCCTTGCCCGTTCCGCTCTCGCCTTGAATCAGGATCGTCGTCGCTTCGCTGGCCGCGACCTTGCGGACAAAGTTCATC
>JASHTD010000116.1 GCA_030040725.1 Candidatus Sulfotelmatobacter sp.
GGTTCGGTGCCGCCTCCCCGGGACACCTGCCATTTGCCAACCCCGCCGGGAAAAGTCGTGACATAAATTTCCCAATCTCCCGACTCCGTGGAGGCATACGCCACCCACTTCCCATCGGGAGAAATCTGGCCCGTGCGATCTGAACCCCGCGTCTCGATAAATGGCTTCATCGCTCCGCCGCTGGCCGGAACCAGGAACAACCCGGTAGCGCGCTCGCTGGAACTGTTGGCAAGCCAAGCGGTGCAGAGAATCTGCTGGTCATCCAGCGTCCACGAATTGGCCAGAATATCCTGGCTGATGTCGATGGAGAGGACGGTTTTCTCTCGCTCCAATCCGGATGCGGCTTTGGCCAGGAGTTGAGCCTTTTCTCCTACTGAGCGATACGCAATGGTCTTGCCATCTCGCGACCAGACTCCGTTCACGTCTTCGCTGGAGCCAAACGTGAATCGCGTGCTTGTATTGCCCTGTGCGGCCTCCAGCCAGATGTCCACGTTGTTGGCCTTCAGGTCCGCAATGTCTACCGCGACCCGCTGGTTGTCAGGAGAGAGTATCGGGTTCGAGACAGTTCCCGGTTCGCCGACGTGCCCAAGCTCTTTCCCGCTGCGGTCGAGCCACGTTAGTTGCGATAACGCCGTGCCCGTTCCCGTTGAATACACCAGGCTTCCATCCGCCCCTACAGAAAATGCAGCCATGATGATCGAGGGCGAATACTGAACGGAGTCTGCCACTACCTGCGGTTCTCCTGAGATCTCACCCTTGGAAACGTCGAACCGTGAAGAGACCAGGCGGAGCTTCAAGTCCAAATAAAAAATGTGCCCCTGCGCCAGTCCGACATTGGAGTGGGTCAGCACGATCAGTTTCTTGTCTTTTGCGTCCAGAGAGCTTTTGTAAATGCCGCCGATCCGATCATCGGGATCATTGACGAAATTACCGACCCAGAACAGAAAGTGATCGCCATCGGGAAGGAAAACGGGCCAGCGGTGGGATTGCTCGCGTTTTCCGTACAGGCTCGGACTCAGTGGAGCCGCGCCTGTGCCGTCTGCATTCACGCGCCACATTCCGCCCTGAGCCTCGGGAGTGTATACGATTACATTCTTCGATCCCCATGCTCCGCCTCGGCCTTCATGCGCTCCCGCGATGGCCTGTGGCGAACCGCCGTTAGCAGGAACCTTCATGAGCTTCGATTTGGCGAAGAAACCGATGTATGCATTGTCCGGCGACCAGAAGGGATAACTCGCGCCTCCGGTATCCGCCAGCTCCGCCGCAGTGGGATCGCCGACGCGCTGCACAAACAATTCGGGCATTCCCGTGTTGTCATCGGGCGAGACGAAGGCCAGCATTTGTCCGTCCGGCGACAGCGCCATCTGGCTGACTTCGCCCGGAACCGGTAATGCAAATTGCATCCGACGCGCTGCTGCGCCCTTGTGTAGAAACAGTCCAAGAAGCACACCGGCTGCAAGCAAGAAGACCGCCGCCGAAGCCCACATCCATCGCGGGGCGCTGAAGAAAACGCTGGAAGTGCGAGGAGCGGCGGTGGCCCGGACGGCGGCGCTGGAGTCGGTGTCTGAGAGCGCTCCCAGCGCAAACGCCAGATCGCGCGCCGACTGAAAGCGCTGCTCCAACGCCTTTTCCAGGCACCGCCGTACGATCCGTTCCAGTGCGGGAGAAACAATCTTCGAATCCGTCGCCCACTCCGGCGGTTCTTCCTTGAGAATCGCCGTCATGGTCTCGGCTGCGGTATCTCGGTGAAAGGCGCGCTGACCGGAAATCATCTCGTACAGCACCCCTCCGAAAGAAAAAATGTCGGTGCGATGATCAATCGCCTCGGCCCGCACCTGTTCCGGCGACATATAGCCCGCCGTACCCATCACGACCCCAGCTTGCGTGGGAGAACTGGTGACGGTGAGGCCATCGGGGCTGCTCGCTCCCGATGCGGTTGGCTGCGTTAATTTCGCCAGACCAAAGTCGAGAATCTTGGCCCGGCCTTCCCTGGTGATGAAAATGTTTGCCGGTTTAAGATCGCGATGGATGATCCCTTTTTCATGCGCCGCGGCTAGGCCAGAAGCCACTTGTGCAGCGTAATCGGTCCCTTTCCTAGACGGAAGCGCGCCACCTTGGAGGACTTCGCGCAGGCTTTGCCCTTCCAGCAACTCGGAGACAAGATACGGTCGCCCATCCTGTGCACCGATGTCGTATAGTGCCACAATGTTGGGATGATTAAGTGCCGCGACGGCTCGCGCCTCCTGCTCGAAACGACGTAGCCGCTCTTGATCGTTCGCGAACGATTCGGTCAGGACCTTGATGGCCACATCGCGCCCCAGGCGTGTATCGCGTGCCCGGTAGACCTCGCCCATTCCGCCGACACCGAGCGGAGACTGGATCTCATAAGGACCTAACTTGGTTCCAGAAGCAAGAGGCATCAGTGCGCGCCATTATAGCCTGAACATCATTTTGAAACGGATGCGACGGTTCTGGTTGAGTGGTCGGCAACTGAGGGGTTGAGGTCCGGTTGCCCGTCATCCGCTCGCCGGGGGAAATTGCGGAGCTGTTCTGACCGACATAACAGCGAGCTGCTCTTCGGGAAATTCAGATCACTTCCGTGTCCCTTAATCGGACCAGGGGTTCAGGTCGGAAGATTGACCATCTTGGCGATTTTCGGCCAGCGATGGCTGGCTCGCAGCCCTTTGCAGATCACAAAGCCGAGATAGAACCTCATCGAGGAATCGCGTTGTTCTAACGCATTTTCGACCCAATCGGATCCCTTGTCGATTTCGCCGCAGATAAGATGAAAAAGCGCACGGGCCCGGGCATCGCCCAGCGCCTCTCCGGAACCAAGCTCCTTTGCGATCGATCTTGACTCCTCTTCTTCCCCGTTGCGCCGCAGGAGTGCGGCGAGCAGGCCAACAGTATCAGGAAACCAGCGTCCAACCGCATAGGCTCGCCGCGCGATCTTCAATGCCTCAGCGATTTCACCCTTATCGGCATGGATCATCACCATCGAAGCGAGGGCGACAACCTGGTTCGGGTCGAGTTCCACTACTTTCTTTAATTGCTCGAGCGCCTCGTCGACGCGCCCCGCGGGCTGAAGGTAGGCATGCAGATTCATGTGGGCCCACACGTCGAGGGGGTCTTGTTCAATGGCACGCTCGGCCAACCTGATTGCCTCATCCGTATTTCCGTGCAAGTACAGAAAACCGCCGTACATGGGTTTGACCAGCTCAAAACTTGCCTGTTTCGCCATGGGGAATTCAAAGTACTTCTCGGCTGTGGCCCAATCCGAGTCAAACAGGGCGGCGAGGTAGCCCAACAGTGCATACCCGTCTGCGAGGGAAGGATCAATCTGTAAGGCCCGCTGAACTTCGGCTCGCGCTGTGGACACGCCCTCATCGACAGAACGCTGGCCGAAGTGCGCTAAGGTCATCCAATAAAATGCCAGTCCGATGTGGGCCATGCCAAACGCAGGATCGAGGCCAATCGCCTGTTCGTAGTAGCGGCGGGCCAGTTCGAGCGACTCCGGCGTGACTTTGCCCTGTTGCTGCCGGCCCTTCAGATAACCTTCATAGGCAGGGAGCTTGGGGGTATAGCGCCGGGGAGCAGCCTCGTGCGAGAGCTTCACGCGCAATGCCTTGGCAATCGCCGCTGAGATCTCATCCTGCAGCGCAAAGATGTCGCTCAGTTCGCGGTCATATCGCTCTGACCACAGATGTGATCCGTCGGCGGCGTTGATCAGCTGCGCGGTGACGCGGATGCGGCTTCCCGAGCGGCGCACACTGCCTTCGAGAACTGTGCTCACTCCGAGCGTTTCGGCAATGCCGCGGATATCCTGCTCTTTACCACGGAACGCAAACGCCGAGGTGCGGGCGATGACTTTCAGTCCGGGAAACTGTGCCAGCAGGTTGATGATTTCCTCGGCGAGGCCATCGCTGAAATAGTCCTGCTCCTTGTCGTCGCTCATGTTGGCGAAGGGCAGCACGGCGACGGAAGGGCCAACTGGTACTGCGCCGCTGCGAGCAGGTCTCGACTCCTCCCGAATCTCCAGGCCCGCCTTGCGCAGGCCGTCCACAAGGTGCTCGATGTGCTCGGGGTCGTACCATTTCGCATACTC
>JASHTD010000173.1 GCA_030040725.1 Candidatus Sulfotelmatobacter sp.
AAGGGTTTGAGTCGTCGAGCCGCTGAACTGAACGATACCGGAGTTCGCGAAACTGCATGACGCCCCACTTGGTAATCCAGAGCAAGTAAATTGCACGGATCCCGAAAACCCGCTCGCGGGCGCCGGCGGAGTCAACGTAATCGTGACCGCGTCGGAACTTCCCGCGGGAACGCTGGAACTCGCCGCAGTCAGGGATAGGACAAACGGCCGAAGAACGGTCAACTCGAACGCTGGGGACGTCTCGCCGCCGCTAACAGATGCATTTCCCTCATAAGTGGCCGTAACACTGTTCGTGCCCGTGGGAACAGCGGCAGTCGTGAGGGTTGCGGTTCCAGCTGTCGGGGCATTCAGCAGGGCGCTTCCTAGGAATATAGGCGGGGGCACGCCGCCGTTTACGACGGAAAAGCCAACCCCCCCTATGGTGTTGCTGGGCGTAACCGTGGATGTGAAGGTTACGTTGGCCCCTTGGTAGACGGTGAGAGCGTTTGCAGTCAGGGAGACCGTAGCAGCACTGGCGGATCGTGAACTGTTCCAAGCCACCGCTAATTTGTCGGCATCAACCGAGCCCAGGCCGGTTACGAGATTGTAGTGGGTCGTTGGCGTGTTTGAGTCGTAAGTTGACGCGCTGAATCCGCCGACACCCGCAGTTGGGCATATCACATCGGCGGGCTGGCCCACTGGACTACCTGCCTGGCAGTAAACGTCATTCTCCCCGGTATTTACCGGGTGAAAAGCACCATTCGAAGAGGTTTTAGCGAGGGTATACAGCGTGGAATTGATATTGCCCAGGCCCGCACTGCCAAGATACTGATTCATCAGTGTGACGATTCCAGCGAACACCGGTGACGCAGCCGAGGTTCCTCCCACGAGCGACAAGTTCGTATCGACAGCGGTTGCGATTCCGCTGGCGCAACTGCTGGCCGTGGTTCCGCTGCCGGTGAGTGCATTCATTGGCGTGCAGATGATGTAGCCCGGGAAATTCGGCGATGCCAGGAGCGAAACATCGGGAACGAAGCGATACGTATCCTGCGGGCTGGTCAAACCCGGAATCGTAACCGTCTGCCACGTGGGCTTTGTAAATCCAGCCTCGCAGACTCCCTCAGCTGTTTCCGTAAAGCAGTTGCTGACTCCTCCGCCGCCCGCCGAAATCCAGATATCTTCCTGCGCCTGCTGAGCCGTTGCCGACGACCCCAGCGGAACCCAACCGGTCACCGCAGGAGAACCTCCGCTCTCGCAAAAAGAATTCGTGGGCTCGCTTTGGCACAATGTAGCGATTGCCGGATCGTCGTTCCAGGCAGCTTCGTGACCGATCATAGTGGTCAGCAAGGAGCCGCCGTTGGTAGTGTTCGTCGGATTCCAATAGGTGCTGGTGTAGTACGTTGGCGAGGGGATCGAGGTGCCGCCGACACCGGTGACCTCCGGGCTGCTGGCGGGATAACTCACGCCAAGCCCGAACTGGGCGCCTTCGAAAGGCGGGTTGGGTTCACTGCTGCTGGTGGTGCCCGGCGGGGTATAGTCACAGGCGAAAGAGCCGACGTCGCCGGCGGAATTCATCACCGTAATGCCTTCGGTGTTGGCCTGTTGCAATTCCGTTTCGAGCGATTGGTTTGCCTGTTCGCACAACCCGTAGCTCATGCTGATGACCGGGGCAACGGCATTGTCGATGGCATAATCCAGCGCCACATCGACACCGCCGGCGGTTTCATCGGAATTGATCGGCGCATTCACAAAAACAATCTGCGCGTTGCTGGCGATTGCTCCCGACCATTCGAGATCCAAATCGGCCTCGATCACGTCGCTGGTAGAAACACCATAATCGGTTCCCGCCAGAATGTAACTGAAGTTTGTGGTGTCACAAGGCGTGATCACAACGCCGCTCGAATCTGTTGTGCATGCTCCGGCGCCGGTGGCTGGAATGGTCGAGAGCCCGAACCCGGAGCGGAAATCATTGAGGTCGGCGAGGTAAACATCGGTCTGGCCGATGATCGCGAGCTTTTGTCCCGTTCCGTTGATTGGGGTCGGGGTAGCGGTGTAAAGAGAAGTGATGTCGTAAAGCGTGGCGATATCGCCGGGCGCGATGAAGTAGTCGGTATTACCGCTAATCGTTGTCGTGTAGTGCGGATGAATGCTGGCCGAACCGCGAGCCGCGCGCACATACATGGGCTTCATCCGGAAATTGGCAAGGCCGCGGACTTCGGTGATGACGCCGCTTAATGCGGAAGGAACGGAGATCGGAAACGCATTCGCGATGTGCTCTTCCCCGTTGATGTTGTAGCGGTGAATCTCGGTACTGAATGCGCTTTCAATTTGCCCTGCCGTTCCGCTGAAGACGACCGCATTACGCCCGCGCGCGACCCGGAGCACGGTCAGTCCCTGCGATTCCAGCCACAGGTTGATCTTGTTGACATCGTTCTGGCTGACGCCAAAACGGTCGGCATACTGTTCGGGAGTGAGCCACTTGTGATAATTCGCCGACGCACGATCCTGCTGTTGCCCTAACAGTTGCTCGAGCGCGGCTTGCTGACTTGCGGATGGCGCCATGACGAGCGTAACCGAAGAGAGCGCAAACGAGGGTTCGACCGGCCCCTGATCGTACTCTGGCTTTGCCAGCGGGTGAACGTTGCCCGGCAAAACAACTTTTTGACTGGAATCGATGGGCCCGGAGATGCGGTCAGCCTGCGCGCCAAAGCACAGGGTGGGGACGAAAAACAGCACAAGAAGCTTCCCGAAACGCATGAAACGCTCCCTCGTAATCTAGATCTGTTGCTGGGGGTGTTCTCTAGCTTATACGGCTTTCTACCGCTCTGATCAAGTCTCGCCTGCTTAAGGTTGTACGCGCCCTGAACTTTTCCAACCCCGAAGAGTGAAATAAGTTGCTCTAGCTGGCAGGGCGGCGCTAACGGCAAAACGGCCTACTGGTGGACGTCTGCCGGGCGAAAACGCGCCACGGTCCCGTCTGCGCCAACCCAATTACTGATGGGCGAGCATCCAAGCCAGATGTATACTACCTTCCACTTTTGTGGGTAAGAGGGGGATTTGGTCCCATGGCTCGCAATGCCGATTCTCCGCATCCCGATCCATCCCATGTGGATGCTCCGGCCGAGTCAAAATCCAAGGGGTGGAACCCCAAGCAGTGGGTCAGCCTCGTCCCCTACGGAGTAAACCAGCAACATCCCAATGGCTATAAAGACATTCTGCAAGCCATGTGGGAGAACCGCGACCGCCTCGGCTACGCATGGCGGATTCTGAATAACGGCTGCTGCGACGGCTGCTCGCTTGGCACCTCCGGCCTGCATGATTGGACTATGAAGGGCGTGCACCTGTGCAATATCCGGCTGCAGTTGCTGCGCCTGAACACTGCTCCGGCAATGGATTACAAGCTGCTCGAAGATGTTGGCCCGCTGCGCAACCAAAGCGAAAAGCGCTTGCGCAAGCTGGGACGGTTAGCCGTGCCGATGGTCCGGCGCAAGGGCGATAAAGGCTTTCGCCGGATTTCGTGGGACGAAGCGATCACCATTGTTGCTGACGGGCTGAGGGCCATCGACCCCAAACGGCTCGCGTGGTATATGACCTCCCGCGGTCTCACCAATGAAGCCTATTATGCGCATCAGAAAGTGGCGCGCTTCATCGGCACAAACCACGTCGACACCAGCGCCCGCATCTGCCACGCGCCCTCCACCGCCGGTTTGATGGCAACGGTGGGTTGTGCCGCAACCACCTGCTCTTATTCCGACTGGGTCGGCTGCGACCTGATCGTTCTTGTCGGCACGAACCTGGCCAACAATCAGCCGGTCGCCACCAAGTACCTGTTTTACGCCAAAAAGGCGGGATCAAAGATCTTTGTGGTGAACCCATATTTCGAGCCAGGACTCGACCGCTACTGGGTGCCATCGGTGGTGGAGAGCGCACTGTTCGGCACCAAGATGGCCGACGATGTGTTTCAAATTCACCCCGGCGGCGATATCGCCTTCTTTCATGGTGTGCTGAAGCATCTGGTGGAGAACGACTGGCTCGATCATTCGTTTATCAACGCTCGAACCATGGGCTGGGCCGACATGGAGGCGAAAGTAAAGAGTCTTTCCTGGGAGACGCTGGAACGCAGCGCCGGGCAGACGCGGGCCGAGATGTATCGATTCGCGCAGGCTTTTGGAAAAGCGCGGCACGCGATCATTACCTGGAGCATGGGCATTACACAGCATGCTTACGGCAGCGACAACGTGCGCGCCCTCGTCAATTTGCAGCTTGCTAAAGGGAATGTCGGTCGCCCGCACACCGGACTCATGCCGATTCGCGGCCACAGCGGCGTGCAGGGCGGTGCGGAGATGGGCGGCCAGCCCAGCGCTTACGTGATGGGATTTCCGGCCAACGACGCCAACGCAAGAAAATTCGCCTCGCCTGATTTCTGGGGATTCGAGCCTCCCGCATGGAAAGGGTTAACCGCTGCTCACATGATTCTCGCCGCCGAACGCGGCGAAATCGACGCGCTATGGCAGAGCGGGGGCAACTTCAAGCAAACTCTTCCGGAGCCGGACATGGTGGACCGCGGAATCGGCAAAATCAAATTGCGCATTCATCAGGACATCGTGGTGAATCCCACCATGTTTGTCGATCCCGCCGACACCGTCGTTCTGTTGCCCTCGCGTACGCGCTACGAACAGCGCGGCGGGGGAACGGAAACCAGTACCGAACGCCGCATTATTTATAGCCCGGAGATTCCAGGGCCGCGTCCGGGCGAAGCCATGGACGAGTGGGAAATCCCCGTGCTCGTGGCTCGCAAGATTGATCCGGCACGTGCCGCGGCAAGTTTCCCCTGGAAGGACACGCAAGATATTCGCAATGAGATCGACCGCGTGTGCCCCACCTATCGCGGCATCGGCAAGATGCGCAAGAAAGGAGACACCTTCCAATACGGTGGGCGGCGCCTGCTGGAAGACAAATTTCTGACGCCCGACGGTCTCGGCCACTTTAGCCCTGTAAATCTTCCAGGAGAACACATTCCTGAAGGCCGCTTCTTTCTCGCCACGCGGCGGGGAAA
>JASHTD010000338.1 GCA_030040725.1 Candidatus Sulfotelmatobacter sp.
GCTGACGCTGGTCGAATACGTGCCCCCGAAGGGTGAAAGTCCGCGCAGTTTCGAAATCGCGCCCGGCGGTTTGCTGCTTTTTGCTGCCAACGAGAAATCGGACAACGTTGTTCTATTCCGCGTAGATCGGAGTTCCGGACGGCTTACGCCGACGGGACAAATTCTCGATATTTCCCAGCCAGTTTGTGTAAAGTTCGCGAGAATCGAGTGAATCACAATCGTCCTAACATGCTTCAATTTTCAACTCGTCTAATTCCAGAAATTCCTTGATGATGGGTTCCGAGGACTTTTCCATCTCCTCATAGGTTCCGAAGAAGACAGCATGGCCTTCGTGGAGGAAGACCACGCGATTAGCAAGTTTCTGAGCCAGACGCATGTCGTGGGTTACGACAATGCTGGTGAGGTTGAGCTGAATCTTGAGGCGCTTGATCAGGTCGCCGAGCAGCTGGGCCATGAGCGGGTCGACCATGGTGGTCGGCTCGTCATAGAGGATGCACTCCGGACGTGCGGCCAGCGCACGCGCGATCGCCACCGAGCGCTTCATGCCGGTAGAAAGATCGGAAGGGAGGAGATCGCGCATCGGCTCAACGCCCACCATTTTAAGCAATCCATCGACGACCTCGTAGATTTGATCCTCCGACATTTCTCCGGCTTCGCGCAGTGGAAATGCGACATTCTCACCGACCGTAAGCGAATCGAAGAGCGCGCCATTTTGAAAAACCATGGTGACTTTCTTGCGAACCAGTTCCATCTGCTCTTCTGAAAAATTGGTGACGTCTTCGTCGGCGACGATGACCCGGCCGGAATCGGCACAGAGAAAGCCCATGAGGATTTGCAGCGACACCGATTTGCCGACACCGCTGCGGCCAAGAATGCAAACGGTTTCGGCGGGCATGACATTGAAGCTGACGCGATCGAGCACGACTTTGTCGCCGAAGGCTTTCGACACCGCGCGGAATTCGATGTAAGGGCGCTGCGAAGCTTCTCCGAATGAAAGTTGCGGCGATTGCATCCGGGCTGATTCGGTCGAGATGTTGTTCGATGTGCTCACGGGCGCAGGCCCTCCGCTCGAATTAATTTCGGGTCGCAAAAAACCGAGCCTTGCCGTTTCCAGATCGGCGGGCGTATTCAGATTACGGAAGATGGCGGAAAAAAATCCGGCGCCGCGCAATTGTTCTTCATTGATCACGCGAACTGGAACGGTGGCGAAGAGCAGATCGATGCGATTTTGGCTGGCACGAAGAGCTTTTTCCGCGGCATCGGCAAAGCCGCGGCGATAGATGGCGCACAGCGGCTGCTTCTGTCCTCCCGCTTGAGCAAAGACCGTCATCGCCTCTGGAGATCTCCGCGCCTCGGCGATCAAATATTGCAAAAACGCTGCCGGAATGAACGGCAGGTCGACGGCGAGCATCAGGTTGAGGTCAGTTTGCGAACTGCGCAGAGCCGCGTGGATTCCGCCCAGCGGTCCGCAGTCTGGAAAAATATCTTCGACTATCTGGTCGACCTTGGTGGACTGGTCTCTGAACTTTTCTCCGAATTTCTCGCGGCTGCCGACGATGCTGACATGCGGCGCAACCGACTGCGCCAGATCGAAAGCGCGATCCAGCAGCGTGCGGCCTTCGAATTCAAGGAAAGCCTTGTCCGTGCCCATGCGCTTGCTTTTCCCTCCGGCAAGGATGAATGCGGTTACGTCGCCGGCAGAAGCAATTCTCATAGCGCGATGATACACGGAGGTATGGCGGAGCTTCCCGAGCTGAATCGCGGAGGTTTCCACAGTGTAACTCCCTGCCGCGACTAGGTTTCGCGGCAGAGCGACGCTCAGGCCGACACGAAAGTAACCTTCCCAAGAACTCCGGTTCGGGAGAAGATGAGGTTTCCGGCGCTCCCAAGGTCCGGAAGTAACCATCATGCCGCAAAAAATCATGGATGTTCTTATGCTTGGGCGATGCTCCCACGAGTTCTCCTGGCCACGGCGCGGTGCGGACGGAGAGTATTACCAGGTCTGTTTGCTGTGCGCAGCCGAATACAAGTATGACTGGGCGACCATGCGGCGCACGCAACGGCTGGAACACAGCAAACCGGAAACCACGGTGCGACGTTCGCACACGCGGGAAAAACGGCCCTCGTGGACTCCGCGAGCGCGGCGTTTGAAGCTGGATTTGCCCCTTCGTTACCGTGTATACAACACCAGTTCGTGGTACGAAGGCCTGATCGACAATTTGAGCCAGACAGGATTGCTGTTTCACGGGCCGCAGCCTTTGCCGGTGAATGCGCTCATTGAGATGGTTTTCGAAATGCCGGAAGAAATTTCCGGGCAGAAAAACCGCAATGTGCTGGCGCAGGGCCGGGTGATCCGAGCGAAAGCTACCAAAGAATCGAAAGAAGCTAAAGCCAAGGAAGAGCAGACTGCTATTGAGAGTAACGCCGATGGAGCAGAAGCGCCCCTGCTGGCGGCTTCAATTGTGGATTACAAGTTTGTGCGGTAGAGGTGGGCCCGTTCCTGTCGTCAAAAAGCAAATTCCCATTCGACTCCTTCACTGCGTTCAGTCGCTCAGGGCAGGCTCTCGTGGCTTGCTTCACTCGCGCGTCGCAATGACAAAGATCCCTCGGCAGCGGCGCTTGGCCATCATGTCCTATCGAGTTTCGGCTTTCGGAACAGAAAAGTTGGATTGTAAAATTTTTGTCTACTCTTAAAGGCATATCTTGGAATTGTCGGCATCTAATATAGAGCATTGGAGATACACATCCATCTAGACTGCTCCTTTGTTCTGAGTTTGTAACGGCTCGCGTTTTTTTTACTCCCTTCCGGCGTTTTGGATTAGAACTCCTGACACTCGATTTCGGAAGCAGTCGCGCCTAGGCTCTCCGAATTCAATCTTCACCCGCGCCACCGCGGTGTCCTGGTCCCGCCGCTTCGAATTCCTGGCCGTAAGAACAAATCCTCAAGAGGAGAAGCTAATGCTCCGCCCAATGCAGTGCACTCCCCTGGCGGGGGAGGCAAGACAGCATTTCCCCCGCTTCTTCCCCGGGATCTTTTTTCCCGGATCTCCCCAGCAAGCCATTCCCAGCAGACCGGACAAGAACCGGTTAGAAGGAGGAGCCGTGAATATCAGCAGAAAACTGGTGGTGGTTATTTTCGCCATGCTGTCGCTCGCCGCGATGGCCTTCGCTCAAACCGATCCTGGAGTCCAAAGTGCCAGCCGTGGCACGGGCGCAACCATCATCAATCCGGGGAATGACCCCAACGGCTTCACTGCGTTTTTCAACGACGGCCTCAATCGCTTTCAGGAGGTGGAAACGGTTTCCAACTCTGCTAACACTGGCCTCGGTCCGCGCTTTAACGCGAATCAGTGCAGCTCGTGTCACGCGCAACCTGCGGTCGGCGGGTCAGGAGCCGCTGTCAATCCCCAGTATTTGTTCATCAGCAGTGGTGTAGCACCCAACGACACGATGCCGTCGTTCATTACGGCCAACGGTCCCACGCTCGAGGCACGGGCTCCGTTCTTTCTGACTCCCTCGGGAGCCATCAACCCCAAAGCTCCTAATGGCGGAGTAGAAGACTTATTTACTGTTAGCGGCCGTCCGGATGCGGGCAGTTGCAGTTTGCCGCAGCCCAATTTCGCCGCCTATCAGGCGGTGAACGATCTCATTTTCCGGATTCCGACTCCCACCTTTGGCACGGGCTTGATTGAAAACCTGGATGATTCGACTCTATTAGCCAATCAGGCAGTGAATCTCAGCAACACGCTTGGCATTGCCGGCAGTTTCAATCGCAGCGGCAACGACGGCACCATCACCCGTTTCGGCTGGAAGGCGCAGAACAAGTCGCTGCACATCTTTGCCGGTGAGGCTTACAACGTGGAGATGGGCATTAGCAACCAGCTGTTTCCGCAGGACCGTCCCCTGCCGGAAGAAGAGCAGAGCTTGGGGCTGCCTACAAGTTGCCTCAACCTCACTGGGACCGGCTACCCCGAAGATACATCCAATCCGACTCAGACAACGAATGCAGCAGTGCTCGATGACGTCTCGGCATTTGCCAACTTCATGCGCTTTCTGGCGCCGCCGCCGCCTGGGGGCGTGGTGCTGAATGGAACACAAGTTCCCGCCACCACGATCGCCGCCGGCAGCGCGCTGTTCAGCTCGATTGGCTGTGCGACCTGTCACAATCCAAGCCCGGGAACAACCCAGGTGTCGAACTTTGCTCCGGCGCTCAGCAACGTCCCAGTACCGGCCTACTCCGATCTTGAGATTCACAACATGGGCACCCGTCTGGCGGATAACGTCAGCCAAGGCGGTGCTGATGGAAATCAATTCCGCACAGCTCCCTTGTGGGGTTTGGGACAGCGAATCTTCCTGCTGCATGATGGGCGAACAAACGATGTGTTTACCGCGATCCTGGATCACAAGAGTTCGAAGAGCGAGGCCACTACAGTGATCGGCAACTTCAACATGCTCACCTCCGGCCAGCAGCAGGAGATATTGGATTTCCTGCGCTCGCTATAACTGTTGGCTCTGTGGCTGGCGAGGTACTTGAGGGGTCTCGCCAGCTCTTTTTCCAAGTCTTAGAAATGATCCGCGTTAACTCCGGGCTCACCCGCCTGAACTTGTTTCGATTCGAAGGACAATAATGAACTCCCGGTTTCTGTATTCCTCGTTCTTTATCGTCATGTGTTTGTCGTCAACAGTCCGGGCACAAACCCCGACGCCGGGGAGCGCGCCCAAGAGCAGCGAGAACTCCTCGAATAACGCGCAGTCGCTCACAAAGATTCCGCCGGGAGTGATCCTGGTAACAGGCGCCGGGCCTAGCGCCAGTGATTCCGTGACTCCTGTGCCGGAAGGTGGGACCGTAGCTGAGGACGTCTTCAGCGATCCGTACTTTGGAATAACCTATCCGCTACCTCTCGATTGGACCCAGGATTATGAAGGTCCACCTCCGTCGGAGAGCGGCCGTTATGTGCTGGCACAAATCTGGCCACCCGATACAGATAAGAAACCCGTCGCCGGAAGTATTTTAATCACCGCCCAGGACATGTTTTTCACGCCCTTTCCCGCGGCTAACGCGCAGGAACTGACCCTTTACATAAAAGACCATTTGCAGGCGGATTATCGGGTGGAAATGGCGCCTACATTCACCAAGATTGGCGGCAGGCCATTTACCTTTTTTGCCTATTGGTCGCCGGTGGCACAGTTGCACTGGTACGTTTTGAACACAGAAATTCGCTGCCACACAATCGAGATCGTGCTGACCAGCCGCGACACAAAACTTCTCGAAAACCTGACGCTTGATTTGAACGAGATGAAACTGCCTACGGAAGCGAGCCCGACGGCGGGCAACGGTGGCGGCGAGTTTCCGGTTTGCGTCAAAGATTATGCCGAAGGTGACAATGTTCTCGCGCGAGTCGATCCGATTTTTACCGAGCATCGCTTCAATCCGGTGCCGGTGCGAGTCATCATCGATAAAGACGGAAGAGTTAAACACATTCACTACCTGAGCGCGTTTCCGGATCAGGCAAAGGTGATTGGCGATGCGCTGGTGCAATGGCGATTCAGGCCGTATATGAAAGACGGAAAGCCGACTGAGGTCGAAACCGGAATCATGTTTGGGAGCGCAACCGGTCCGAGGCGGCGAGCAGCGGATGCTGCTATCGAATAACCGCGACTTATTGTCACCGGCTTCCCCGAGAAGTAGAGGCAGGGTCGCTACGCTTGGAATCGGCTAGTGAGGGATTTAGACTGCCGGATCGGTGGCGCTTTTAGCAAGACCTTCTGCCAACAGGGAGGTATCTATTTTGTCGAGAAACTGCTGCAAGCGTTCCTGAACATGAGCGTCCAAAGTGGTGAACTCGATGCCCATCCCGACCCCAGGATCGCTCGCTCTTACCACCGCTGTGGTCTGCACCTTCTCGTCGTCCATCCAGAAGGTAATGGTGCCTTGGGTGCCGAGTGGCAGCGGAAGCAGGGTCTCAACATAACAGCCACGGCCGCCAACGTCAGTCGCGTTGGTATTCATGCGCACGCGTTCGCTATCCGCATAACCGATCTGGACGGGAAACTGGATTTTGTGCCGGACAAATCGCCGCTTGATTTTTCCCGGGGCAATTGAGAACTCTTCCGGGGTTGCCATGTCCCGCCAGGGGCTCTCCTGACCTTGCACAATCTGCACGCCGGCTTCAATCTTTCGTAGGGTTCCGGCGTTGGACACCCAAATTACTTTGAATCGAGCCTTTTTCTCGCCGTGTTTTATGCCGATGATGTCCCCGGTCTTCAGGGGATGACTGATGCCCAATATTTGCGCACCGTCGCTGCTGATGTGGTTGGCGACGGCGTTCTGGGAGAAGGGGCGAGCTTCGGCGTCCATACCCCACACGCGAACGTGTATCTGGGCTTCGGTCCGGATTTCCGGTCTCTCTTCCATTTGAGTTACCTGAAGAAACTCTCATAATCATACCCTTGCTGTAAGAAGCCCTGCGGTTACCAATGTCGGTGATTGGAAGTGCTCGAAGTTCATGCACCTTCGGAGGCTGCGGTTACACGGCGGTACCCGTAAACGAACCACATCGGAGCTCGGCGGCGCCAAGGTGGGTAGAGGCTACAGATTACGATCCGTGGAATGCACCTCAGGAGGAAGCCGCTGAAAATCGAATATCCCGCGACCGCCCGCGGCCGCGAACTCATGTACGGCGAACAGCGTGATTCCACCCTTCGCCAAAAGCTGGCGAAAGGGTGAGGCAACCGGCACAAGCGGTTCGGCATTTTCCCCACGCTGAATCTGTGGACGCAAGCGAAAATCCCCGCCCAAGCAGAGCTTGGACGGGGCACCCTCGAGAGTTAGAACAAGCCCGTTTATCTGAGCCACCTGCCGACATCCGCTATTGCATTGTCCCTTCGGACAGTGACTTCAGTACCTTAGTATCCCGCGAATCAACATCTTATAATCGCCTCAAGAACCAGCAACATCTGCGTTCCCAAGAGGGCTGGTACGCAAAGACGCCAGCTGCTCTGGAACGCCCAATTATCCGTGGATCCGGTCTACGCAACCTCGATTTTTGTCCTGGGGCTGGCTTTCGGCAGCTTTCTGAATGTGTGTATCTATCGGCTGCCTTTGGGCTTGTCGGTGGTATCGCCGCGTTCAGCTTGTCCCGCGTGCAAGCGCCCGATTGCTCTTTATGACAATGTTCCGGTGCTGAGCTGGCTGATTCTTCGCGGCCGGTGCCGCCACTGCAAGGCGCGGATTTCGCCACGCTATTTAGCGATCGAACTGGGCGGGTGGCCCACCCTTGCGTTCTGTGCAGGGGTGGGATTCGAGCATGCCAACAGCGGAGAAGTTTATGCTGCAGGCCGTTGCCTCAACTCTGCTTTGGGCCACTGATTAGTCTTCACCATGGCGGGTGGCCCATCCTTCTGATCTCGTTTTTCGCTTGCGCTATTCGCACGGTGGGTGCCCCATCCTTTCGCGTTTTGTGCGAAAGGGTGGGCGGCACGGGCCCTGACTTTTACGGCAGAAAGGCCAGGGTGTACAGGTCCGTGGCACCCACCCTTGCAAAGAACGCAAGGATGGGGCACCCTCTGTCGTGGTGATTTCAGCAGGAAATCAAAGGGTGGGCCACCCGCCCCCACACTGCGCTGCCCTGCATTGTCCCTTCGGACAGTGACTTCAGTACCTTAGTATCCCGCGAATCAACACCTTATAATCGCCTCAAGAACCAGCAAAATCTGCGTTCCCAGAAGGGCTGGCGCGCGCGACTGCAACGGCTGCTCAGAGAACGCCCAATTATCCGTGGATCCGGTCTACGCAACCTCGATTTTTGTCCTGGGGCTCGCCTTCGGCAGCTTTCTGAATGTGTGTATCTATCGGCTGCCTTTGGGCTTGTCGGTGGTTACGCCGCGTTCGGCCTGCCCGAGCTGCAAGCGGCCGATTGCTCTCTATGACAACGTTCCGGTGCTGAGCTGGCTGATTCTTCGCGGCCGGTGCCGCCATTGCAAGGCGAGAATTTCGCCGCGGTATTTAGCGATTGAACTGCTGACCGCGTTTTTGTTTCTCGGGTGTTACGCCTATTTCGGATTCACGCCCGCTACGCTGAAATATTGCGTTTTCGGATTTCTGCTGCTCGGGCTGATCTTCACCGACGCCGAAACCAAGCTGCTGCCCGACAAACTGACATTGCCGGGGCTTGCCCTCGGAGTGCTCTTCAGTTTTGTGGTCCCGGTGCGCGATGTAGCTTCGCAATTTTTGCCGGGCGTGTTGAATCTCCCGTTCAGCGATGCGATTGCGGCTCATTTGTTTTCGTTCGTCGATTCCCTGCTGGGCGCGGCGGTTGGAGCTTCGTTTATTTACGGAGCGGGCGCGGCCTACTTGCGATGGCGCGGAACCGAAGGCATGGGCTTCGGCGATGTAAAGCTGATGGCGATGGTGGGCGCGTTTCTGGGAATGAAGCTGACGATTCTTACCATTTTCGCGGCTTCGCTGGCCGGATCGCTATTTGGGCTGGCTTCGGTGCTTGCGGTCTGGCTCAAGCGCATGCGGCGTTTTCAGCGCCGGCTGGCCAATCCACAGCAACCGAAACGCGGCAATGAACTTTCGCCACAGCAGCGCGCCTGGCGGTCGGCGCAGATGATGTATCGGC
>JASHTD010000174.1 GCA_030040725.1 Candidatus Sulfotelmatobacter sp.
TGAAAACTGCTGATCGTTCTCACTGCCGCTTGCGTAGCAGCAATTCTCCCGGCTCCGGCGGAAGCTTGAACGGGAATTCGAAGACTTTTCCAGCCAGTGGGAAGCGCAGCACAAACTCCTCCTGTGATTTCCAGCTTCCAATCCATTTGTTGTCGATATTGAAGAAGACCCATCCGCGCCCTTGCGGAGTCGCGCGGTCCAGGTGCAGCGCCCGCAGGCTTCTGCTGTTAAGGAACTCGATCAATTCGTCGGCTGATTTCTGATATTCCTGCAAGCCCGCGATGCGCTCCGGTTTCTCATCAGGATGCTTCTTGATCGCGCGTCTGGTTTCGTTGTCCATGGCATCGGCATCGGTTTGGATCTTCTGGCTGTAAGAAACAGGATCGAGAGCCGGTTGCACAACCTTGAAGTGCTTCACGAATTCCATCGTGATGCCATCCGGAGTTGCATCCAGGCTGCCGCTTCCCCGGTAGCGAAGGGTGAGCAGAACCCCGAAGATGGGTTCGATGCGATGGCGGACGACCTGCAGTTCGCGGGCGTCGACTGCCAGAATCACGCCGATATCTCCCGCCCACAACCCATAACTGTATTTGCCGTCGTCGCCACGGGAAAAGGTGCATCCGGGTAGAGATTCGCTCCAGCGGACTACGTCAGGATGCTGCGAGTCTTTTGAATCAGCTGGCTGTTGATCGCCAACTTTTTCTCTGACTGCTGAAAACTCGCGGACCGGAGCGGCAGCGCGAGCTGGCTGAAAGAGAGGCGACAGCAAGAGCGATAACGAAAGAATCAGTAACCACGAAAACAGCCGGCAGCCAGGCGATTGGCCGAATGCGCCCGGCTCACTGCGAGGCGACGCTCTCTGCGTCGGCGTGCGCATAGGCTTACTTCGGCGTGGTGACTTCCAAGGTGACCGTCGCCTCGCTGGTGTTGCTCGGACCGAGGCCCTTCAGGTCAGATCCCGTCAAGGTGAACGTGTAGGTGTTGTTCGGTGTGATCTGGTTCGCGGCATTGTTGCTGTTGTGATTGCCGCAGGCCGGCAACAGAAACAATCCTCCGGCGACCGCGATCAGCAGGAAGATTCCCAACAGCTTTCTGCTGCGCTTTCCGCTCGCGCTCAGTCCCACAAAAGCGAGCGAGGGGATGCCCAGCCAGAGCGCGAACAACACTCGATGCGATCGAATCAGAGAAGAGTTCGAAGACGGCGGATTGTTCACCGTGGTGAACGTGGTGAGCGTGAGCGTCGTATTCGGCGGCACGCCGCCGGTCACTTTCAAAGTTGCGGTGGGTGTGAACGAGCAAACCGGTGCTCCTGTAACCACCGGAGTCACGGACAGACACGACAGCGTCACCGTTCCCGTGTAACCGCCGATCGGAGCAACCGTGACCGTCGAGGTAGCAGTGCTCCCGGCCACAACCGGACTCGGAATTGCCGTCGGCGGGTAGACCGAGATGGTGTAATCCTGTTGCAGATCGGCGACGTTGACGTAAAGCGTGGTGCTCACGCTCGTGGAGCCGCTGGTTCCGGTGACCACCACCTGATAAGTTCCCGGCGGCGTCAAACCCGAGGTCGTGATCGTCAACGAGGGCAGCGACGAAGCCGTCTCCGAAAGCGGGCTTACGCCGCATGCGGGCAGATCGCTGCTCACTGTTGTTGAGGTTACAGTGCAGGTGAAGTCAACGGTGCCCGTGAAGGTGCCGTACGTCAAAGTCAGGATCGAAGTCGCCGACCCGCCCGGATCGACCGAGGAGGGCTGAAGCGGCCCTGCCGAAAGCGTGAACTGTGCCTGGGCGGCAGGTATGGCGCCAACCAAGAAAAGCAATATTGCACAAGGGAAGACGACCGCGCGCAGAACGTTCCTGAAAGTCACCATAAGTGGACGGAAACTCACTACCTTCGATTCCTCCGCTGGCGCAAACGCTGCCCGACTGCCCGGCCCGGAGGCCAGAAACTTCCGATGCCGGTCAGCGGCTTGCTTGATTGTAATGCGATAGAGATTCGGCGGAATGCGCCAGAGAGAATCTTAGACTACCGTGGCTCATCATGCCAAACCAGAAACCGGGAAAAGCGCCGAGTCGTAGGTCCGCCCTCGCCGGAAACGAGTTGCATCTTCCACCGCATAGTCGCGCCTTGCGGCTGCCTGTACCGTACTCCAAGTCGGCGGAACCTTACCGTCCACGAAAGCCGCCATGCCGGTCAGAATTTTGAAACGTGCAGGAAAGCCAGTAGCAGGCCTACAAAAAACACCTTAGGAGACCGGCATGCTCGCTTGACACCGGTCGCAGTCTCTGGTGTAGTTGTCCGCCAACCTCCGCGTCGAGTTCAAGCGGTTTGGAAAACGGGCGGAAACGGACCTTCAGGACTGCACAATGCGCCGCGCTCAAAGCAACGGTTCCATGGTGACGATTCGCGATGTGGCGAAGGAAAGCGGATTCTCCTCGACGACCGTTTCCATTGTCCTCAATGACGCTCCGCTCGCGCGCTACATTCCTCCCGCCACCAAGAAGAAAATCGAGCGCGCGGCGGAAAAGCTTGGCTACCGTCCAAACCAGTTTGCCCGTTCGCTGCGCAGCAAGCGCAGCCACACCGTCGGCGTGATGGTGTTCGACATGACCGACCCCTATTGCACGCTGGTGCTGCGAGGCATCGAGAACTCGCTCTACCAGGCTTCATACTTGCCCATTCTTACCGACGTGCACAACGAACGCAGCCGCTTCGAGCGATATCTCGAAATGCTGCTCGACCGGCGCATCGAAGGCCTGGTCGTTCTCGCCAACTGGCTCTTCCTCGATATCAACCTGCTTGCCGATCTCGAAGAAAGCAGCATCCCTACCGCGCTCATCGGATGCGAACTCAAAGGTGAGTCCGTGAGTTCGGTGATTGTCGACAACGAAGTCGGCGGCTATCTCGCCCTCGATCACCTTCACTCTCTGGGGCATCGCAAGATCGCCTTTATTCGCGGACCGAAGACATTGGCCGATAGCGCGCCTCGCTGGCGGGGCATTCGCAATTATGCAAAAAAGCACGGCCTGGAACTCGATTCGCACCTGATTGTGGATCTGCCCGAGTCGCGGGATCCGCTTTCCAGTTTTGAAGCGGGGCAGAAACTCACCGAAGATCTCATCAAGCAGAAGCGCCCGTTCACCGCCTTGCTTGCTTTCGACGACATGACTGCTTTTGGCGCGATTCGTGCCCTATCGAAAGCCGGATTGCACGTTCCGGAGCATTGCTCGGTGATCGGCTTCGATGACGTGGCGCCTTCAACTTTCTATACCCCGCCGCTCACCACGGTTCGCCAACCCATGGAAGCCATGGGGAACAGCGCCGCCAGCATCGTGCTCGAAGGCATTAAGTCGGTATTGGAGAAGCGCGAGGTCACGGCTCAGCATGGAAGAGTAGCGCCCGAATTGGTGGTGCGGGAATCGACGCGAAGCCTGCCGTAGGCCAATAAGAAAGGCAGGCGTAAAAAAACTGGCGAGCCTCTTGCACAACCAACCGTTTGCTGCGTTGCCTCGTGTATTCTTGTTGCCATAAACAGGCTATTGACATAAACACGTCCATCGCCGTGTTCTCCCATGTTTTGTTCTTGACATAACCTGCTCAACAAACGCAGCATAAGTTAGTATTCATACGTTTTAATAAACTGCTCGCAGGTCATTCTTTCGGCGGCATTCGCCTGTGTGCAAGATGTCGGCACGGTTCCGGGAGCAGCTAGGCGAACCACTGAATATGACGGTGTGACCCCAGTTCGGAGGCCTCATGAACAGCAGAAATGCATTCGTTAAGACAGTGCGGAATTTTCTATTTGTTTGTCTTCTTTTCCTGTGCGCTGGTTCCATCGCGCTTGCCCAGGCCGGCAGAGGCAGTATCAGCGGTTTGGTCACCGATCCTGGCGGAGCGGTCATTCCCGGCGCAAAATTGGTCCTGCTAAACCGCGCGACCGGAGTAACCCAGCACGCCGCCACTACTGGCGCCGGCCTCTACACCTTCATCTCCCTCAACCCTGGTGTTTACCAGGTCACCGCCAGCCAAACCGGCTTTAAGAGCACAGTCCACGACAACATCACGGTCACCGTCGATCAGATCACCGAGGTGAACATAACTTTGGAGGTCGGCACCATCGCGGAGACGGTTACCGTCACCAGCACCGCTAGCTTGGTTGAGCCCAGCAACTCTACCGTCGGGTCGCTCATCGGCTCCGAGACTATCGACCGAGTCCCGTTGCTGTACCGCAACGTTTACGATCTGGTCCAGCTGAGCGCGGGTGTGATCCCGCCCAACGGTTCGCCCAACTCGAGCGATTCGATGCAATCGATACAGAACATCTCAGTCGGCCGCCCCGGAGTCGACGTCTCCTCCGCCACGATCAACGGCGCCATCGTCGGATCCGTGTACTACATGCTCGATGGTAGCCCGATCGGCATTGCCGAAAACAATGCCGCCGCCATCATTCCGGCAATGAACATTCCAGAGGATGGCGTCGATGAGGTTCGCGTTGAAACCCAGAATACGCCAGCCTCTTACCAAAGCGGCGCCGCCGGTGTCATCAGCCTGGTGAGCAAGTCCGGGACCAATAAGTTCCATGGCGATGTTTTTGGCGTGTTCCGGCCGAATGCCTTGTCTGCAAACGAATACTTCAACAAGAACACCGAGTTGAGCAGTGGAATGCCGAACACGCCTCCTGATTTCCACCGCTACCAGGAAGGCGGGGCGATCGGCGGACCGATCAAGAAAGACAAGCTCTTCTTTTTCGC
>JASHTD010000175.1 GCA_030040725.1 Candidatus Sulfotelmatobacter sp.
GGAGTAATTTCACCCGGTGCCGTAAGCGCAACCATCGGAACCTCGGGCGTGGTTCTGGCGGCGACGAATCTGCCCGCACTCGATCCCGAGGGTCGGGTGCACACTTTCTGCCATGGCATGGCGAACCGCTGGCTGGTGATGGGTGTTACGCAGGCGGCGGGGCTTTCGCTGCGCTGGTTTCGAGATCAGTTCGGCGCAATCGATGGCCACAAGAATTCTTACGAAGACCTTACCGCGCAGGCGGCAAAGATTCCCCCTGGCTCTGACGGCCTGCTGTGGGCTCCTTATCTCATGGGCGAGCGAACCCCCTATCTCGATGCCAGCGCGCGCGCGATGCTGGTTGGCCTGACTGCTTCGCATACGCGCGCCCACGTGGTGCGGGCGATTCTTGAAGGCGTAGCCTTCAGCTTGCGCGATACCTTCACCATTTTTGAACAGATCACAGTTCCGGTGAAAACTGTGCGCCTGGGCGGAGGAGGCGCGAGGTCACCACTTTGGCGACAGATTCAGGCTGACGTCTTCGGCCACGCCGTCGAGACCGTCGCGGTGGAAGAGGGCGCGGCTTACGGCGCTGCGATTTTGGCTGGAGTGGGTGCAAAAGCCTGGCCGACGGTCGATGCCGCATGCGATGCAATCATTCGCGTTGCGGCGACCGCGACTCCCAATGCTCAGGATTCTTCGACGATGAACCATGCCTATTCTTCATACCGGCGCATGTATCCCGGCATGAAAGCGATTCTGAACGAATACAGTTCGGTGGAGAAATAAGTGGGGACCCAGTGATGACAAGAGCCAAAGACTATCAACCGCGGCCGGAAGACAAATTTTCCTTCGGTCTCTGGACCGTCGGCAATCGTGGGCGTGATCCTTTTGGCGATTTTGTTCGGCCGGTTATGGCGCCGAACGATATTGTCGCCATGCTGGCTGAAGTGGGCGCCTGGGGCGTTAACCTGCATGACAACGATCTGGTGCCCATTGATGCAAGCGCGGCGGAACGAGATTCCATTGTTCGTTCATTCAAGAAGGCTTGCGAGGCGAACGGTCTGGTCGTGCCCATGGTGACCGTGTCGCTTTTCTTTCACCCGATTTTTCGGGATGGGGCATTCACCGCGAATGATCCCGAAGTGCGCGCCTATGCGGTTCAAAAGACAATGCGGGCCATGGATATTGGGGCGGAATTGGGCGCAAAGATTTTTGTGTTGTGGGGTGGACGCGAGGGAGTGGAGACCGACGCATGCCGACCGGCGGAAGAAGCGGTCAAGCGATTGCGCGAAGCCATCAACTATCTCTGCCGGTACAGCCTCGATCGTGGATATGGCATGAAGTTCGCGCTCGAAGCGAAACCCAACGAACCACGCGCAGACATATACATGTCCACAACGGGCAGCTATCTCGGCTTTATTCCTACGCTGGACCATCCGGAAATGGCCGGGGTGAATCCCGAGATGGCGCACGAACACATGTCGGGACTCAACTTCATGCACGCGGTCGCGCAGGCTTGGGAGGCAGGCAAACTTTTTCATATCGACTTGAATGACCAGATGCCGGGAAGATACGACCAGGATTTGCGCTTCGGTTCGGCAAATCTGAAGGCCGCGTTCTGGCTGGTGAAATTTTTGGAGGACGTTCATTACGACGGCCCGCGGCACTTTGACGCGCATGCCTACCGCACGGAAGACTACGAAGGTGTGAAGGATTTTGCTCGCGGCTGCATGCGAACGTATTTAATTCTTAAAGACAAAGCATGCCTGTGGAACCATGACCGCGAGATCCAGGGAATTCTTGCCGAGATCTCAAGCGACGGAAACGCGCCGAAAATCGGCAAGTATTCGAGCGAGGGTGCATCGCGATTGCTGAACCATGTTTTCGATAAAGAAAAGATTTTGCAAAAGCGTTTACCTTACGAGCGGTTGGACCAACTGACCGTGGACTTGCTCCTTGGGGTGAGGTAGGCACGCTAGTCCAGGTCTTAGTAACTTGCAGCTCCGTCTATCCGAAATCTTTATGCTCCATAATCTTTATGCCCCAGCCGCTCGAGCTTTTCCGAGGAAAAATGAGGAATAACGCACCATGACACAGCTGACGGCTGTGCTCGCCGTTCCCACCCAATTGGTTCATCTTTCATCCATCGATATCGCAATCGTAGTTTTTTATTTTGCTCTGGTGCTGTCGATTGGCTGGTACCTGAAAGGCCGGGCGAACACGGGAGAAGATTTTTTCATGGCCGGGCGGGAGATGACCGCCTGGGTAGCCGGCCTGAGTTTCCTTTCCGCCAACCTGGGCGCGCTCGAGCTGATGGGGTGGGCGGGATCGGCCTACCAGTACGGCATTCTGGCCACGCACTGGTACTGGATTGGCGCCATTCCGGCGATGCTGTTTCTCGCGCTGGTGATGATGCCGTTCTATTACATTTCGAAAACGCACTCGGTGCCGGGATATCTGAAGCTGCGATTCGGCGAACCGAGCCGCGCGCTTTCGGCCGTCTCGTTCGCCTTCATGACCGTGCTGATGAGTGGCGTGAACATGTTTGCCATGGCCAAGGTCATGCAGATTGTGCTGGGCTGGGATATTCATTTCAGCATCTGGGTTTCGTCCCTGACGGTGGCGATCTATGTGACGCTGGGCGGGCTGCGCTCGGCGATTTTCAATGAAGTGCTGCAATTTTTTCTGATCTGGGCAGGAGCGCTGCTGATTCCTATCCTCGGGTTATACGAGGCGGGCGGCTGGACACATCTGAAAGTGCTGATCGCGCAGCGGGCGTCGGAGCAGTATGTTCATCTGTGGTCGACACTGGGCTCGTTCAGCAACAATCCGATGGGAATTAACTGGGTGGGGATCGTGTTTGGGCTGGCTGCCGTGATCTCGATGGGATACTGGACGACGGATTTTCTGGTCGTGCAGCGGATCCTGGCGGCGAAAGACATACGCAGCGCGGAGATGGCGCCGATCATCGGAGCAGGGTTCAAGATGCTGGTGCCGATCATCGTGATCCTGCCGGGACTTCTCGGTCTTGCGGTGCTGCCGGAGAAGTTGGTTCCGGAATCGATTGCTTCAGTCACGGGGGCGCACAGCTATAACGATGTGTTGCCGCTGATGCTGGCGCGGTATTGCGGTCCGGGATTGCTCGGGCTCGGAGTCACCGCACTCATCGCGGGTTTCATGTCGGGCATGGCGGGCAATGTGAGCGCGTTTACCACGGTGTGGACCTACGATATTTATCGCCCGCTGATTCACCGCAACGGCAGCGATCATCATTATGTGAACATGGGCCGGTGGACGACAGTGATCGGCGTCCTGATCAGCGTGGGCACGGCCTATCTGGTGATGCAGTTTGCGAGCATCATGGACTACGTGCAGGCGCTGTTCAGTTTCTTCATTGCGCCTCTGTTCGGGACGGTGGTACTGGGCATGCTGTGGAAGCGTGCGAGCGCCGCGGGCGGATTCTGGGGATTGCTATGCGGTACGCTCTGTTCGGTAGGCATGTGGACGTGGGTGAAGGTAGATCCATCGGCGTTGCGCTATGTGGCGATGTCGCCGCATGCTAAGGGTCTGGCGCAGGATATGTATCAGGCGCTGTGGTCGTTCATTATGTGCGTGGTGGTGACGGTGGTGGTGAGCCTGGCGACCAAGCCGATGGCGGAGGTGGAACTCAACGGGCTGGTATACGGGCTGACGCAGGTGCCGGCAGTAGGTCAGGTGCCGTGGTACGAGAAGCCGGTGTTCTGGGCAGCGGTGGTGGGGGTGGTGTTTGTCGCACTGAATATTATTTTCTGGTAGAGGCGAGACATGATCTCGATCTGGTTCTTCATCGGCATTTCGCTGGCGGTGAATGGGGCGTTGATACTGGCGGCGGGGATTTACCAGCTCATCTCTCCGCCGGCGAATCCCAGCGTAGTGCTGTTTAACCTGCACGCAAACGTGTGGTGGGGCGCGCTGCTGCTGGTAGTGGGCCTTCTTTATTCATTGCGATTTGCGCCAAAACGCTAGAGAGGGCGTATTCATCGCTGGCACTCGTTTCAAATATCCGATCGATCAAGTCTCCGACTGACCAACCTACTTCGGCAACGGCGGGGCCGGGACCGCGATCTTTGAGGCCAGCGGTTCATCGGCCTTGCGGTGCAACTCGCGCACTTTGGCAAATTCTTTCTGTGCATTTGCGGCATCGCCGGTGGCTTGATAGACGCGCGCCAGGCGGTAGTGCGCGTCGGGCTGGGAGGGATCCAATTGCACCGCGCGCTTCAGTGCTGCTGCCGCATCGGCGTATTGTTTTTGTTGCATCAAAACCGCTCCCAGATCGACGTAGGCGATGCGGGGAGCATCGCTTGCCTGAACCACTTTCTTCAACAGAGTGAGCGCATCATCGAGCCTGCTTTGTTTGATGGCGATGTCGCCGAGATAGGCCAGAGACTGCGAATGATTGGGGTCGATCGCGAGCTC
>JASHTD010000176.1 GCA_030040725.1 Candidatus Sulfotelmatobacter sp.
GAACCAGCTGGGCCTCGCCCACGTTTGCCGGGATTGTCAACGCCGCCGGCAACCGTCAGCAATCGAGCGTCGACGAGCTCACGTGGATGTACGGCGAACTCGCCAACCAGACCGAATACTCCGAAGATTTTTATGACATCACGCAGGGCTCTTCGAAGTGCAAGGTCGGCTGGGATGAGTGCGCCGGCATCGGCTCGCCACGAACTTACAACGGCAAATAAAGTGAATGCGGTTCCTTCTCGCCCGATGTCATTCCGAATCGTCGCGAAGCGGCGGTGAGGAACCTGCTTTCCTGCCGAGAATCAGACGATCGCCCGGCGTCGAGAGCTAAAATCCCCACCCAAGCCAAAAGAAGGCTTGGATGGGGCACCCGCGCTTGGGTGGATTTTTGACTTTTGGGGCGCGCGGCACGCCTGAAGATCAAGGCGCGAGGTAGTGGGTCAGTTTGAACTGACCCACTACCAGGCGCGACGTCACGTTCGTCCCAACTCAGTTCTCCGGCTATAATCAAGGTTTGCGCCCATGCCTCAGAAACGTCTGATACGCTCCACGACAGTTCTATCCATCCGGAGAAACGGCAGTGTGGTGCTGGCCGGCGACGGACAGGTCACGCTGGGCGAGTCCGTGATTAAACACACAGCCAAGAAGATTCGCCGCCTTTATAACGACAAGATTCTCGCCGGATTCGCGGGATCGACCGCCGACGCCTTCACGCTGTTCAGCCGCTTCGAAGCCAAGCTCGAGCAGTATCACGGCAACCTGGGACGCGCTGCGGTCGAACTCTCGAAGGACTGGCGCACGGATAAATATCTGCGGCATCTCGAGGCGCTGCTGCTGGTGTGCGACAAGGAGCAAACGTATCTGCTCAGCGGCCAGGGAGACGTCATCGAACCGGATGGCGCCGTGGCCGCGATCGGCAGCGGAGGCCAGTACGCGCACGCCGCCGCCGAAGCGCTGGCGAAGCATACGCAACTGACCGCGCGCCAGATCGCCGAAGAAGCCATGAAGATCGCGGGAAAGATGTGCATCTATACCAATGATCAGGTAACGATTGAAGAGTTGTAAGACTTATGTAGGGACAGCCGCTCTCGGCTGTCCCTCGAGCGAAGCTCGATCGATTTTTCCAGCAACTGAATAAGGCTACCGGGCTCCGCCCGGTCGGGCGGCCGAGGGCGGTCGTCCCTACACGAGCATTTATGGCTATTTATCTACCTTCCACCGCTGAAGAAGAACAGCTCGCACTCGACGAACTCACGCCGCGCGAAATCGTTGTCGAGCTCGACAAACACGTCGTCGGACAAAAAGACGCCAAGCGCGCGGTCGCGATTGCCCTGCGCAACCGCACCCGCCGGCAAAAGCTCACGCCCGAACTCGCCGAAGAAATCATGCCCAAGAATATTTTGATGATCGGGCCGACGGGCGTGGGAAAAACGGAGATTGCGCGGCGGCTGGCGAAGCTGGCGAATTCTCCGTTTCTGAAAGTGGAGGCGTCGAAGTTTACGGAAGTCGGTTACGTGGGGCGCGACGTGGAATCGATTGTGCGCGACCTGGTCGAGATTGCAATCGAAAACGTGCGCCAGGAAAAACTGGAAGATGTTTCCGACAAGGCAGAGTTGAACGCCGAGGAGCGGCTGCTGGATATTCTGCTGCCTCCATCTCCAGCGCCGCGGCCGGCGGAGAGCACAACGGCGGGCGGAGTGGTGATTGACAGCAATACAGCATTGGCGGAATCTTCCTCGCGCACGCGGGAAAAATTGCGGCAGCAGCTGCGCGAGGGCAAGCTCGACGAGCGGCAGGTGGAGATCGAAGTTCGCGAGCGCAATTTCCCATCCTTCGAGATCATGACGGCGCAGGGCGTCGAAGAGATGGACATCAACATCAAAGACATGCTGCCGAACATCTTTGGCGGGCGCACGAAGAAGCGGAAGATGAAGGTGGATGAGGCATTCGAATATCTGATTCAGGAAGAAGAACAGCGGCTGATCGACATGGATCAGGTGACGCGGGTGGCGATTGAGCGGGTGGAGAATGCGGGCATCGTGTTCCTGGATGAGATTGACAAGATCGCGGGGCGCGAAGGCGGGCATGGTCCGGATGTTTCGCGGGAAGGCGTGCAGCGCGACATTCTGCCAATCGTGGAAGGTACAACGGTCAATACGCGCTACGGCATGGTGCGAACGGATCACATCTTATTTATTGCGGCGGGCGCGTTTCACGTTTCGAAGCCGAGCGATCTGATTCCCGAGCTGCAGGGGCGGTTTCCGATTCGCGTGGAGTTGCAGTCGTTGACCATGGAGGATTTCGTGCGCATCCTGACGGAGCCGAAATCGTCGTTGGTGAAGCAGTACACGGCGCTGCTCGAGACCGAAGGCGTGAAGCTGGAATTCACGCCGGAGTCGCTCGATGAGATTGCGCACTTTGCCTTTCGGGTGAACGAGAACACGGAGAATATTGGAGCGCGGCGGCTGCACACGATCATGGAGCGGGTGCTCGATGAGTTGAGCTTTGACGCTCCGGAGAAAAAAGGCGAGCACGTGATCGTGGACGCCGATTATGTGCGCAAGATGCTGACGGATATTGTGAAAGATCAGGATTTGAGCCGGTACATTCTGTAGGCGATCCCACCCCTTGATGAATAAACATGAAAATCCCCGCCCAAGCGAAGCTTGGACGGGGCACCCTCGCCCGCGATGGTAGGGATGCAGTAGGGATTCTTCAACCCTTCGACTGCGCTCAGGGCAGGCTTCGCGCTCGCTTGCGCTCGTGCTCGCTCAGAATGACCCGCTTAAACTCACCTGCTTATGTGATTGAACGCACTGACAGAATGAGCCGGAGAGTGTTAGTTGAACAGTAACGACCGACGCGGTTTGCAGGTGTGTTCTGAGCCCCTCCGAAGTGCGATCTGGCGTTAAATGCTCGGACCGCAGCAAGCGAGAGCAGGCGCTCTTTCCGGCAATGTGTGAGGGCCTCGGATCGATTGGAGGTGCGAAATGCGTTTCCGTTCCCGCTTTAACTCGCTACTTGCCCTGCTTCTTGCTCTGCTAATGGTCTTTCCTACCGACGCGTTTGCACGAAGTCCGCATCCGCTGCCGCAGGCGCAGCCAAGGAACTATAAGAACAAGGCGGCGATGAACAAAGGCAACGCAGATGGGTGGAAAAAGGTTGAGGACCAGTGCACGACGATCAACGACGCTTGCGCTCAGGCGGCGATTGTGGAGGTTTCTACCGAGTGCGGCGCTGACGCGCAATTGTTCACCAAGGACGTCAAGGCGTGGAAGTGGATTGGGTTCGCGTTGATTGGCGCTTCGGCAATATTTACGGGGATTGGCGCCTCGGCGACGATTGCAAACGCGAAGGTTTACAGCACGCTGGGTGGCACCACTGGACTAGGCGCGTTCACCACAACGATTAATTCCAACGTAACGACTGATCAGGGAGGAGTTACAGCGATTAATACGGTGCTCGCGAACTTCCTGACTTTCGTGCAAACCGGTGGAGCAAATAAAGGTCCGGCAGATGACACTTCTATTTTTAAGTCAGCTCCCATCTTTGCTGCAGAATGTGCCGCCGCGGCGAATGCCTCGCCAGCTTCGAAGTAGAGGGGAATAGGATACTCCGAGCCCCGAAATGTTGGCTATCCCATGGTCACCGGCCTCCCAACCAGTTCGGAAGAATTTTTTTTCTCGATAAATCTTGCAGGTTGCCCAACCCTTTCGCCGGCTTTTGGCGAAGGGTGGGCTCTGTCGCCAAAAAGCGCGACAGGGATGGGGAGCCTGCCTCCAGGCAGTTTTTCTGTGACTGGTAAACTGAAAATCCCCGCCCAAGCGAAGCTTCGACGGTGCACCCTCGCCCGCGATGGTAGGGATGCGATAGGGATTCTTCGACCCTTCGACTGCGCTCAGGGCAGGCTTCGCGCTCGCTTGCGCTCGTGCTCGCTCAGAATGACAGGTGAAAAGAGAAAGCAGGTTCCTCCTGGCTCGCTTCGCTCGCGCGTCGGAATGACATCGGAAGGAAAAGAAGTAGGGATCGAACAAGCAGAGGTGGGCAACCTGCCCCCTCATCTGTTCTCCTCCAGTTCAATCCTCAAAACATGGATTTGTTTGATCTTGGTGTCGAGAACTCCGACGAGTTTCACTTTCTTCCCCTCGAAACCCCGAACCAGATCGGCACGATCGAGCCGGAAGACCTCTTTGCCGGAAGACAGGACAAGGTAGCCACCCAGATGCTCAATGCAGTACACCGAGCAGGTATTGGCGGTTCCGCCCATGGACTTGGACTTGAGCATTTCCTGATGGGATCGCGTCAGCGAGTGAATGTTCAAGGCGCACTGATTGTCGGAAACCTCGCCGCGGAAAACCTGAATACCCTGGCCGTATCCGGTACTCGCCGCTACTAGAATTCCCGCCACGCACCAGATCGCTGCTCGATTCATAATCACTCCTCAGCCCTGCTCAGGGCAGCACCGTGAACTTCATGTGCATACCCTCATGATCTTCACTGCAAATCACAGTGCAAACCACTTCGTACTCGCCCGGCTCCGTGGGAGCGGTCAGTCGGAACTCCTGCTTGCCGGGCTTGAACAGCAGGTCCCACCCCTCCACCTTGGTGCGATCCTTGCCCCGCAGCAGGGAGAAGCCATGGATCGATCCATCCCGATTCCACGTTTTGCCTCGGCGAGCCGTCACCCGCAGAAGCAGCAGTTCTCCGGACTTGACAGTAATTTCCGGAGTGCGCTCTCCGGCGATCTTGTAGCGGCTGTCGCTATCCGCCAGCACCTCGATGACACGGGGCTGAGCGAGCTGGGCCTTCGCACCGGAGCGAAGCAAACCAGTCAGCAGAGTACATCCAACAGTTACTAACGCCAGCGTACGCCAAAGCCTGGAATTTCTTGTCATTTTAGGGTCAGGTTATCGCTTCGGTTACTGCGTCATGTAGAAAAGCACCAGCCGCATATCTTCGTCGGTAATCGTGGCCCGCACCCGCATGTGCCGCAAAACCGTCGCCATCATGCGCGGGGGAAATTTCCGAGGGGCGGCATGACAGCGGCCGCAGTTGGCCCGGTAACGCAGCTCTCCCTGGATTCGCATATCGTCCGTGTCGTGGTTTGGCGTGACCGAGGAAATGGTTTCGTTTTTCTTGGCAGACGGACCTTCGGCATGGACCAGCGAGCCCTGGGTAAACGAAAAGACCGACGAAGCGAATGCGAGCCCGCAGAGCAGAACTGTAATTCTGGTTTTCATCGT
>JASHTD010000177.1 GCA_030040725.1 Candidatus Sulfotelmatobacter sp.
GTGCAGATCAAGCATCGGCTCGTCATAGGTGGGAAATTGATAAGCCTTCATCAGATTGATGCGCGTGAGAAATTCGTTCGCCGAATAGACTCCGTTCAGGTGCTCTCCGGGAATTCCCATGAACTGCGGCGATCCCGCGCCGGTACCAATGTAAACGGCGTCGTAGCCTTCTTCCTGCATCAGTTCGTCGATGGTGACGGTGCGGCCGACCACGACGTCAGTTTCAAATTCGACTCCCATCTCGCGCATGTAATCAAGCTGTTCCCGAATGATCTGCTTGGGCAGGCGGAACTCCGGGATACCGTAGACCAGCACGCCGCCAAGTTCGTGCAGCGCTTCAAACACGCGTACTTTATGTCCCTTCTGAATCAGATCGCCGGCCACGGTAAGCCCGGAGGGCCCGCTGCCGACCACGGCAACTTTTTTCCCGCTAGGCGAGACGTTGGGCAAGATATGCGTGCCCATCCGCTGCTCGTAATCGGCGACAAAGCGTTCGAGATAACCGATGCCCAGCGGCTTCACTTTTTTCGCGAGCAGGCACTTGCCTTCGCAGTGATCTTCCTGTGGGCAAACTCGTCCAGTGATCGCTGGCAGAACATTGTTTTCACGAATCTTCGCGGCCGCTCCGAGGAAGTCACCGACCACGATGAGTTCGACGAAGTCCTTCACGTTCACGCCCACGGGGCAATTGTCCGTGCAGGTTGGCTTGGCGCACTCGAGACAGCGCAGAGCCTCTTGCCGCGCAAGCTCAGGGCTGTAGCCAAGGTTTACTTCGCTGAAGTTCTTGTTGCGCTCGTCGGCTGGCCGCTCAGGCATCAATTGCCGCGGAACCTTGATGCGCTCCTTCAACGAAAGTGGGTTGGAAGACTGCTTTGCGCTCACTCTTGGCCTCCTTGCGCAATCTCACGGGACTCGCCGCCCTCCGACGCCACACATTCACCGATCCCCGGAACCTTCCCGTTCACCGACGCCCGAAGAAACTCGCCCAGCGATTGCTGCTCCGCATCGCGATACATCGCATTGCGCTGCACCAGCACCGCAAAATTCACCTGGTGTGCGTCGAACTCGGGTCCGTCGACGCAGGCGAATTGGCTTTTGTTATCGATGAGAACGCGGCAGCCGCCGCACATGCCCGTGCCATCAATCATGATTGGGTTCAGGCTGACGACCGTGCGAATCTTCTCTCTGCGCGTCATGTCCGATACCGCTTTCATCATGACGATTGGCCCGACCGCGAGCACAAGGTCGATGCGCGTGCCATTTTCGATCAACTGGCGCAACTTGTCGGTAACCAATCCCTTGTCGGCATAGCTGCCGTCGTCGGTCGTAATCATCAAGGCGTCTGTGACCGCGCGCAACTCCTTCTCCAGAATCACCAGCTCTTTCGTCCGGGCTCCGACAATCGCAATCACGCGATTTCCCGCGCGTTTAAGCGCTGCAGCTGAGGGATACGCCATTGCCGTGCCGACTCCTCCGCCTACGACGACGACCGTACCGAACTTTTCGATTTCGGAGGGCTTGCCCAATGGGCCCACCACATCGAGAATCGAGTCGCCGCTATTCAAAGAATTCAGCAGTTGCGTAGTCTTGCCTGCCGACTGGACCACGATGCTGATGGCGCCGCGTTCGGGATCGGAATTTTCAATGGTGAGGGGAATGCGTTCGCCCTGCTCGTAGATGCGCACAATCACAAACTGGCCGGGCTTTTGCTTGCGAGCGATGCGGGGAGCTTCTAGAAGGAATCGTTTGATACCGGGAGCGATGAACCTTGCCTGGATAATCTTGAACACACGCACTCCATTTTCCGGAATTACACATTTGATTGTGGGGGACCGGGCTGGTAACAGCAGTGACCAAAATCACTACGACTTGTGACTGAATTGTCGGCGCTGACAGAAGAGCCGTATGCGAGCGTACAGCAGCGCACAACGCAGGAGATTCCGCTCACAGGCAATTCCGCTCGCACAGCCGAAACGCAGGAACTGGCAGACCGCTATGTTCGGACCGTCAAGACCGGGCAATTCGCGTGCGCTACAACCTGATGCACTGTCGACCACGGCACGTGGGTTGTGTGATCGGCGGACTGCGATCCCAGAACGATCAAATCGGCATCCAACTCCGCGGCTTTGTTCACGATGCAGTGCCAGGCCGAACCAAAGTCCAACATGATCTCCGGCGCATAAGGGAGCGCAGCATCTTTTGGCACCAGCCCCTGCAGCCGCCCGACAGCTTCCTCAATCGGTCCGGGGTGCGAATCCAGATTCAAATAGTTCTCCAGAACGTGAATCACGGTAAGACGCGCCTCAAACTGCTCGGCGAGGGCAACGGCCACCGGCGCGACTTGAAACGACGAGGGAGTAAAGTCCGCAGCGTACAAGATCTGGTGCAACTCCAGTTCCACCGGTGCGAGCGACGCACGATGAGAATCAAGAGGCGACAGCTTGGCCCGCCCAGAGATCTTCGGTCCAACGGTAAGCACCGGGCACGGCGCGTGTCGGAGAATATCCTCGGCCACGGAACCGACGACCATCTTTCCAAAGCCGGTCCGGCCGTGAGTTCCAACGACAATCAGATCGATAGCATTTTCCGCAACAATGCTGCTGAGATTGGTCCAAACCTTACCATGCCTTACGTAGCGCCGGGTGGGTATGCCCGTCAGTCGCGAGGCAACAGCTTCAACTTTTTCTTTCGCGATGCTATGAGCATCTTCGTAGAGAGTTCCGAAGGTTACGTAGTCAACGCCGCCAGTCATGAGCAGCAAGCTCGTGTCAGAAACGATATGAGCTACGTGCAGCGTGCTGCCAAACTTGTGCGCGATCGCGGTCGCGTAAGGGAGCGCTGCTTCAGACGTGGGAGAGAAATCGGTGGCATACAAAATATTTTTTACAGAGATTGCGCGCTTTGCAGCGACAGCGAGATTGGCGGTCTCGGGTGTGTCTGGTTTCGACTCCAGGAGTGCCATGGGACACCTCCGTACCTGGAACCAGCATTACACCGCGCCACGATTTCAGCGATGGCGGTGGTCACAGGTTCCCGTGATCCCCGTCACAATGGCAAATGAGGTTCAACGTCACACACTGCGTGTGAGGCGCGCGAACACCCGACATTTGTCAGCCAAAAGTAAATGGAACGTCGTCTCTAGGTTTCTAAGCGAAGCCGTCCGGCTGGCTCACCGGTCCAAGATTCACTTGATGATCGACGGCATCGCAGCCGGCAGTGATCGCTTTGATATCGATTTCCAGCAGAGTTGGATTTTTTACTTTTGCCTCCAGGAACCGCGTAGCCGTGGACGGCTCAAAGCATCCGGTTTCTTCCAGCATGGCACCCATCATGACTATGTTCGCGGCTTTTGCTGATCCGAGCTTGTCGGCGATTGCAGAGGCGGGAATGCAATAGACCTGCGCTTGAGGCATGGGAAAATCTTCCGGCAGCGTGTGACCGTTGTAGAGAATGAATCCGCCGGATGGCACCTGATCGGCGAACTTCCGCAGCGAGACTTCGTTCATTGCGATCAGCACATCCGGTTTCGCGGTGAGCGGCGAACCGATGCGGCTTTTCGAAAGTGTAACCCAGCAATGCGCGCTGCCCGAGCGCATCTCCGGCCCGTAAGAAGGCAACCAGCTTACTTCTAGTCCTTGTTCTGTTCCCATTTCGGCCAGCAACTGGCCAAGCAGCAATACACCCTGGCCGCCGAAACCGGCAATGTTGATGGATAGGCCCTTGAACGGCTGCGTGCGCCTGCCGTTGCCATTGTTGTTGATTCCCTGATTGATTCCTAAGACCTCAGCAACAGGGCGCTGCGGTGGCGCTCCGTTGGCCGGCAACGGTTCTTTGCGATCGCGAAATACCGCCAGGGGAAACTCGGGAACCATTTTCTCCAATACCCAATTGCGAGCTGCGACCGGCTCCTTGCCCCAAATGGTTGGGCAAGGAGAGAGAATTTCGACGAACGAGAAGCCGGCGCCATCGCGCTGCAACTCGAGCGCTTTGCGAACCGCTCGCCGAGCTCGCATGATGTTCTTGTTGTCGCAGAGCGCAACTCGTTCGACGTAGACCGGGGCTTGCAAAGTCGCCAACAGTTCCGCCATGTGGATCGGAAAGCCTTCGTTTGCAGGGCGCCTGCCAAAAGGCGAAGTCGTACTTTTTTGTCCGACCAGCGTGGTCGGCGCCATCTGCCCGCCCGTCATTCCATAAATTCCATTGTTGATGAAGAAGACCGTAATCTTTTCGCCGCGGTTCGCTGCATGAACGATCTCCGCGGTTCCGATTGCCGCCAGGTCGCCATCGCCCTGATAAGAAATCACAATCTTCTCAGGACAGGCGCGTTTGATTCCGGTAGCCGCAGCGGGAGCACGCCCGTGCGCGACCTGCACATTGCCCACATCAAAATAGTAGTAGGCAAAAACCGAGCAGCCGACCGGACTCACGAAGATGGTGCGATCCTGCAGATCCAGATCCTGCAAGGCTTCGGCAATCAGTTTATGCACAACCCCGTGCCCGCATCCCGGACAGTAATGGGTTTGCTGCTTAAGATCGGACTTGCGTTCGTATAGATCGTAAAAGACCGAGGATTTCTCGTGAGCTGTTTCGTAGGTTTCGGAGCTGGTTCGCTCATCCTTCACGTCAGTCGCCATTGAGTCTTCCTCCGCCATGATCACTCGATGCCACCGGCAAAGACTTCCGTCCGCGAAGGAATGCGCGCTTCGACCTGCTCGCGCAACTCTTCAACGGTTGGAACATTGCCTCCCATACGCCCGTAAAAATCGACTCGCTTTCTGCCGCTCAATGCCAGGCGAACATCCTCGAGCATCTGGCCGTTGCTCAACTCCACGACCAGAATATTCGAAGCATGCGCCGCAGCCTTGGCTAATGCCTTCGACGGGAATGGCCAAAGTGTAATCGGCCGGAACAGACCGACCGGCACGCCTTCTGCACGCGCTTTTTCTACCATCGAGCGCAGCACACGGGAGACGATGCCATAGCCAACAACTAGAATCTCCGCGCCATCCGTGCAATATTGCTCGCATCGCGGCTCGGCGTTTTGTGCGCGGATATATTTCGCTTCCATCTGCCGGTTGTGCTCTTCCAGTTCGTCGGGTTCGAGGTAGATGGAACTAACAACGTTGGCGCGGGTCTCCGGTGTGCCTTTCACCGCCCAGGGCTTGGCGGGAATGTTGCACTCGACGTATTCGAGGTCGAGCGCCTCCATCATTTGTCCGATGAAGCCATCAGCCAGAACAATCGTGGGATTGCGATACTTGTCGGCGAGATCGAAGGCCAGCATGGTCAGGCTCGCCATCTCCTGCACCGATGCTGGAGCGAGCACGATAGTGCGGTAGTTTCCGTGGCCTCCGCCTTTTACCGTGGCGAAGTAATCGCTCTGCTCGGGAGCAATGTTTCCCAGGCCAGGTCCGCCGCGCATGACATCGACGATGACGCAGGGCAGTTCGGCGCCCGCCAAGTAAGAGATGCCCTCCTGCATCAGGCTGAGGCCGGGGCCTGAAGAGGCTGTCATCACGCGGGCCCCGGCAGCCGCTGCGCCGTACACCATGTTGATGGCCGCGACTTCGCTCTCAGCCTGGATAAAAGTTCCACCCACTTGCGGCAAAAAGCGTGCGGCAGCTTCGGCGATCTCGCTTGCCGGGGTAATGGGATATCCGTAATAGGCGTTGCAGCCAGCTAGAAGCGCGCCCTTCATCACCGCAACGTTGCCTTTGCAAAGTTGCCGCATAGACGATGAATCCTTTCTTTGTTCACCCTCGTTCAATGCTTCGTTTGCAACCTTCTCGATCCTTATCCGGACAAAGTGAAAATCACCGTGATGGTTGTCTCCACTTCCACCGGTTGCCCGTTCAGCAGGTAAGGCCGATACCGCCACTGGCGTACGGCTTCAATCGCTGCTGGCACTAGCATCGGGTGCCCACTCACCAGCTGCAGATCTTGGATTTCACCTTGCTTATTGATAATTGCCTTCAGCACCACATCGCCGGAAATGCGCGCCGACCTCGCTAATACCGGATATAACGGTTCCACCTTACGAATCAGCATCCCGCTGGTTACGCCCTGTGAGATTCGCACTCGCTGCGGCACCACCGGCTGTAGCTTGGGCACGTACGCAAGATTCGAAGTCGCGTTAACGATGCCGCCGATGACTCCACCGAGTTGACCGCCGGGGATGCCTCCCGGAACGCCTCCAACTACGCCACCGGTTGGGATCGGAAGTGGCGCTTCTTCTTCCTTGATCATTTCTATTTTTTGCGGAATCTTCGAGGGCGTTCGAAGCCCGCCATTTGACAGAAGATCAGTCTGGATTTGCTTCATGATTTGTGCCGCTTGCGCTGCCGCCGGCGGCGGAGGAGGAGGCGGCGGCGGTGGCGCCACCAGAAAGGTCAGCAGTTGGGATTTCGGTAACTCCTGCGTGAAATAAAGCGGTATTAAAAGCAGTATGCCCAGGAGAACGCACTGGAATAAGAACGAAAAAGCTGTTGTCCATGTCTGCCGTTTTTTCTGGCCGTGGTATTGCAACAGGCTGTCGGAAAACAACGGCCGGATCTCCACCGGAGCCGTCATCAAACGCTCCAGCGACGATTCCGGCGCCTCCCGCCGTACCGGCGGCATGTTTCTTACGGACGGCTCCTGGATTTCCACCGTGCCCTTCATGGCTTGTCAACCCCCTTTTTCCTCGCCGGCGTCAGCTACCCGGTTTCTTCCGGTTACATCGTCGCCCACTGTCGGCGTCCAGCAAATGCTACTCGTCACAGCCGTGTGTGCCTCAAATCACGCTTCCCTTTTCACGGAGCCACCGGCTCGGCCACCAGTGTCGAAGTTTTCTTAGCCGGCGGCGCCAGCCGATATACCGTGATCGCACCGGGCTCGGGACAGCAGTAAAAACAAATGCCGCACCCGGTGCATTCGCTTCCCGTATAGCGCGCGGGATGCACGCCGTAGGGGCTCAGTTCCTCGGCGAGTTCTAGACACTTCGGCGGGCAAGACTCGACACACAACCCGCAACCCTTGCACTCGTCCACGCTGATCGTGACCTTGCCTCTTGCTGCCATCCTTCACCTCGTTGTTCTGGCGAATTCCTCAACCTGCGGTCGTTGGAGCCATTTCGTCTTTTCGCAATATTCGTACAGCTCTTCGCGGAAATCAGGGTGAGCGATCTCGATCAAGGCCTTCGCCCGTTCCCGTATGGATTTGCCATGCAGAAAGGCAACCCCGAATTCGGTGACAACGTAACGCACCAGGCCGCGCGATGTGACCACGCCCGCGCCCGGGCTGAGCATGGGAACAATTCGAGAGATCCTGCCGCTTTTCGCCGACGAGGGAATCGCAATGATCGGCTTGCCGCCTTTTGAATAGGCCGCTCCGCGCAGGAAGTCCACTTGGCCGCCGATGCCGCTGTAGAACTGATTCCCAATCGAGTCCGAGCAAACCTGCCCGGTAAGATCGATCTGCAGAGCGGAATTAATCGCGACCATGTTGTCATTGCGCGCGACTGACATGGGATGGTTCGTATAGGCAGTGGGATGAAACTCGAGGATCGGATTGTTATCGACGAATTCGAAGAGCTTCTTCGTCCCCAAACCAAAACCCACGATGATCTTTCGCGGCTTGAAGTTTTTTCGTGCGCCGGTAATCACGCCGGCTTCGACCAGCCCAACCACGCCGTCGGAAATCATCTCGCTGTGAACACCGAGATCTTTTCGGTCGGCCAGAAAAGTCAAGACTGCATTCGGAATGCCGCCGATACCCATCTGCAGCACGGCTCCGTCGTCGATCAGACCGGCGACATTCTTCGCGATCGCCACTTGTACGTCGCCGATCCTCGGCATCTCCGCTTCGCACAGCGGGCGCGAAAATTCGACAATCGCATCGAGATCGCTCACATGAATAAAACTGTCGCCGTAGGTACGTGGCATCTGATCGTTGATCTGCGCGATGACAAAGCGCGCACATTTGGCGGCCGTAAGAGATGTATCGATGCTGATGCCAAAACTGCAAAATCCATGGCTATCCGGCGGGGAGAGCTGGAGCAGCGCCACATCGATCGGCATGGCGCCACTTTCGAACAAGTCTTCAATTTCACTCAGGTTAATGGGCGTGTAATCGGCGCGGCCGTCATTGATGGCGTCGCGCACATTCGGTCCAATGAACATCGCGTTGTGGCGAAAATGGCCCGCCATCTCCGGAGCCGCATACGGCGCGCATCCCACGGTCATCATGTGAACGATTTCGACGTCGTTCACAAAGGGCCCGCGCCGCATAAGCGCCTCGACCAGCGTCTCTGGTTCGGCACAGCCCGGCTGAATGTAAACGCGCATCCCCGATTGCACGTGTTGTAAAGCCTGATCGGCGGTTTGCAGACGGCGTTTGTATTCGGTTTCCCACGACATTGGCCTGTCCCCCACTAGCCTGCGATTTTCTGCTCTCCGAATTCTCTGGCTCCGGCTTCTACTGCCCATTCGTATCCAACGGCGGCGGAATGAATCGCACGATCGAAAAACTGATCAAGCAACTGCAAGAGTTCCTGTTTTCCCAGGATCTCGATCGGGCGCTCCGGATAAGCCTCGTCCAAGATGAACTCCCAGAGATTGTGTTTGGTTAAGATAATCGCCCAAATCAGTTCACTCAGCGGCACACCCTGATGGGCGCGGCGGGCGCCGATGGCGGTATACCGCTGCTCAATTTCAGCTTCGTTTTTGTGCAGGAGCCACTCGCCGAGGTGGCGATAAATCTCGCTGACTCGCTGCTTCAAGTCCTCGCTGGGGACCTTGGCGTTGTAGGTTTCAGTGTGACTGGATTTCTGCACCTTGTGCAGAAGGCCAGTGGCCAGCTCCTCGGAGTGGTCCTCGATAAGGCGGACGAATCTGTAGGTGATGATCATGGCCCACCTCTTCATCATGATTGTCATCCCGCAGGTCAGAACCGGCCATGATGAGGAGCACAGCGGGAGGTGATCGCTGTCACAGGTACATCGACGTTCGTAACTCATCCGAATCGGAGCATCCCGTAGCAAAGTCTGCCCATCGTCGCGCATTCTGCGCCCTAGCGAGCGCTTCCTGAAGCGCCAATTACCGGAGTAACTATCGACCGGGAATTGGCTGTGTTAAAGATTGCTAATGGTAGTTGGAGCAGCGATGCGAACTACCATCGCCCGTAGTTTTTCTGCAACCTTGGACCGGTGAACCGAGGAGAACATGGCTAAGAAAATCCTTGTAGTAGACGACTCAAAGACAGCCCTGATGATGGAGCGCGAGATTCTGGAACGGCGAACGCCCTACCAGTGCGTAACTGCCAGCGATGGGCAGGAAGCGGTCGAGAAGGCGCAACAGGAGCAGCCTGACCTCATTCTGATGGACGTGGTCATGCCGCGCATGAATGGATTTGAAGCCTGCAAGATGATCCGCAAGGGCACAAGTACTCGCGAAATTCCCATTGTTCTGGTCACCACACGCGGCGAAGAGTCGTACATGGAAGCCGGATTCCAGAGTGGCTGCAACGATTACATAACCAAGCCGGTGAACGGCTCAGAATTGGTGGCCCTGTTGCAGAGCTACCTGGGTGAATAACCGCGCGACACTCCGCTCGACAGCATGCCACAGGACCATTGATGAACGTCAACAAACAAGCGACCGCGGCGAAACCTGCTGCTGATCCGATGAATGAACTGCGTCTTTCCGCCGCACGGAAAAGGCTTGCCGAAAGCACCGGCAGAGAAGACGCGATTGAGGGCTTGCGTGAGATCGTCGCCAATCTGCTCGGTTGTGAAGAAATCGGCCTCTTCAAAGTTAACCCCGATGACGAGACGTTTTCGGTTTGCTGGTCGTTCGGCGCCGACCTGGAAAACTACGACTTGCTCAAAGCCCTGGGTACGGGCGGCCGCCAGCAGGTGATGCGAGGCAAGTGCCATTTGGTGGTAGAAAACCGCAATCGCGGGAGCCGCATGGCGATGGGCGAAGCCTTCGTTCCGATTCGCGTGGACAACCATACCGTCGGCATACTGGCAATCTTGCGTTTGCTGCCGCAAAAAGCCGCATTCGACGCACATGACATGGAACTCTTCAAACTTCTTTCGGAGGAAGCGGCCAAGCCCCTTTTCGGTTCGAGCAGCCATTCGAAGGCACGAAAAAAGGGCCAAGGAATCTGACCATGAAAGAAAATTCCCCCAAGTTTAATCCCGCAATGCTGCCTACGGAGGTCATGAAGACTTATGAGGCGGCGGAGACAACCGGGTCCCGGCACTTCCTGTATCCCGGGCAGGTTTTCGCCACACCGGACCCGATCGTCATCTCAACGATCCTCGGCTCCTGCGCCGCGGTTTGCCTCTGGGACCGGCGCAAAAGAGCCGGCGGTATGAACCATTACCTTTTGCCAGATGGCGCGAACGACGGCCCAAACCGCTTGCGCTACGGCAACGTCGCCAACCCCGAGCTTTTGAAACAAGTGCTGGCCCTGGGATGTGAAATCAAGAATCTGCAGGCGAAAATCTTCGGCGGATCGAGCGCCTTCTCGGCCGATCTGTCGCACTCGCTGGGCACGCGCAACGTAGACCTCGCAGAAAACTTTCTGCGCTCGGCCGGCATTCCGGTGGTAGAGCGCGATGTTTCCGGCAAGCACGGCCGCAGGTTGCTTTTTCAGATAGAGGATGGCGTAACCACCATCCGGAGTTTCGATCAAGCGACGGTTTGAAACGGTCATGAGACCGGGAAGGAGGAGCAATGGATTTGGCGGATTTTGACCGTGGAGCAGTGCTGGCCTCGTTCCTCGTCGAATCCGAGGAGGGCTTGGATGCGATGGAACAGGCTCTGGTTCAGATGGAGACAAACCCCTCCGATCTTGAACTGCTGCATACGATTTTTCGTGTGGCCCACAGCATCAAGGGAAACGCCACTTCGCTGGAGTTGCCCGAACTCGCCGGCTTCGCGCACGTGGTGGAAGATCTGTTGGATGTTTTTCGGGAGCAGCAGGCTCTGCCTGGCCCCGAATTGATTTCGCTTTTGCTTAAAGCGGTAGATGAACTTCGCGCCATGGTCGCCGGCGCCCAGGCGGGCCCGGTGGAACTTACCCAACAGCAACACCGGCTTCGAAAAGAAATCGCCCGGGAGGTAGAGAAACGCTCAAAGCGTGTCGTCACCACCAACGGCGCCCGTGAAGAAACCGCCTCCGCGGCGAAGATCGACGCTCTACCCAATCCCAATCATCGCACGCTGCGTGCTGATGTTGACAAGCTCGACCACATGCTGAACCTCACGGGTGAAATCGTAATCGCGCAAGGCCGCCTGCGGCAGATGATCGAAAAGCTGGCTGGCGAACAGGGCCGCGCCATTCTCGAAATGCATCGTGAAGCCGAGCGCTTATACATGGATCTGCAGAGTGAAGTAATGAGCATCCGCATGGTCCCGGTGGGGCCGCTCTTTCGCCAGTTCGTCCGCTCGGTGCGCGACCTCGCCAAGACCCACGGAAAAACAGCGCGCCTGGAAGTGACAGGCGGAGACGTCGAGGTTGATACAACGGTGCTTGAGCAATTAAAAGATCCACTGGTGCACCTCATCCGTAACGCAGTTGATCATGGCCTGGAAAAACCCGATGTTCGCGAAGGCAAAGGCAAGAACGCTTGCGGCGTGATCAAACTCTCGGCCGCGCATAGCGGCGGCAACATCGTAGTTACTCTGCAGGATGACGGTGCCGGATTCGACCGCCAGCGAATTCTCGAAAAAGCGCGGCGGGTCGGGATGATCTCTGGCAAGGAGGAGCTGCGCGAGCAGGACATCTACGGTCTCGTTTTCCAGGCAGGTTTCTCGACCGCCGATACAGTCACTGATCTTTCCGGCCGGGGCGTCGGCCTCGATGTAGTGCGGCGCAACATTGACTATCTCCGCGGGACCGTGGAGATCACAAGCGCCGCGGGCAAAGGAAGTACAATCACGATCCGCCTGCCGTTGACGCTCGCCATCATCGAGGGATTTTCCGTAAAAGTCGGCAGCGAAGTTTTTATCGTTCCGTTGGAGCACGTTACGGAGTGCACCGAATTGCCTGCCGAGCAGCGTAACGCGGAAGCCAGCGGAATTCTTAGCCTGCGCGGAGATCCGCTTCCCTATGTGCGGTTGCGGCGCGCCTTCAGCCTGCCTGGGCAGATTCCAAGTAAAGAGAACATCGTGGTCGTGAAGATTAACGAATTTTACGCGGGGATTGCCGTCGATGAACTGCTCGGCGGAATGCAGACTGTGATTAAGCCGCTGGGTCGAGCCTTCCGCGCGGTGCACGGCATTGCCGGTTCCACCGTGCTGGGCGATGGGCGAGTGGGTTTGATTCTCGACGTTCCCAACCTTTTGCGGGGAGTGATGCAGTCGAGCCTGCAGGCACAAGCCTAGAAATTCATAGATTGCGAATAAGAAAGCATTGAGGGAGAAAGAAATGAAAACCTGGCAAGATCAGAAAATCGGGACGCGGCTGGGAGTCGTGTTCGGGACCGTTCTATTGTTCGTGATTGTAGCGGCGGGAATCGGACTGAACTGGCTGAGCCGACTCAACTCCGAAATGTCCGCGACCCTGCAGAAGCGCTACAACATCGTGGAGCTTACCCACCGGACAATCGAGAATTCGATCACCAATGCCAGGGTTACGTTTCAACTGTTTGAGACCAAGGATCCAGCCGAGGAGAAACGGCTGAACGCAGAAAACGAAGGGGTAAGCGCGGAAATCACCACTCAGGTCGCCGCCATCGAGAAAAGTCTGAGCTCGCCCGAGGAGCGGGAAATGTTCGACCTCGTCATGCAGGACCGAGAGGCCTACCGCGTAACTCGGGCAAAAGCCAAGGAACTGCTGCTCGCCAACAAACGCGACGAGGCGTTTCAAGCCTTAGGTCAAAATGTGATTCCGGTCCTCGACAAGTACCGCGCCGAGTGGGGAAAGTTCATTGACCTGCAAACCGCGGCCATGCAAAAAAGCATGGAAGAAAGCCAGCGAGCATACTTCGTGGCGCGCCGGATCGCGATATCGCTGGTGTTCGGCGTCCTGATTCTTGGTTTGATCACGGCCTATAGCGTCACGCGCAGCATCACGGTTCCAATCCGCCAGGTTGTCGAACATGCGGAAAAGATCGCAGCCGGCGATTTGACCACCGAAATCCCGGTTACAAACAGCTCCGAAACGGGCCAATTGCAACAAGCCATGTACAACATGAGCAAGAAGCTTTCGGGCATCATCCGGGACGTACGTGAGGGTTCGGCGGCAGTTGCTTCGGCGGCGCAGCAGGTTTCCGCGTCATCGCAGAGTTTGTCGCAGGGCACGAGCGAGCAGGCGGCGTCGGTGGAAGAAATGAGTTCCAGTCTTGAACAAATGAATGCCTCGATCACGCAGAACGCCGACAACAGCCGTCAGGTGGAACAAGCGGCGGCGAAGGGCGCAAGCGCAGCCGAGGAAAGCGGCAGCGCGGTGAAAGAGACCGTCGAGGCCATGAAACAGATTGCCGCAAAAATCTCGGTGATCGAGGAGATCGCCTATCAAACGAACCTTCTTGCGCTCAACGCTGCAATTGAAGCGGCTCGCGCCGGAGATCAAGGTCGCGGCTTCGCCGTGGTGGCAGTGGAAGTCCGGAAACTGGCCGAGCGAAGCCAGATCGCCGCTCAAGAGATCGGCGGGCTCGCCGGCAAGAGCGTCAAGATCGCAGAGCACTCAGGCCAACTGCTGGGCGATCTGGTTCCGTCGATCAAGAAGACTGCCGAGCTGGTGCAGGATGTAGCGGCCGCCTCCACCGAACAATCCGGCGGGGTGACGCAGATCAACCGGGCTATGGCGCAAGTGGACACTGTGACCCAGCGCAACGCGTCGTCGGCTGAAGAGCTTTCGAGCACCGCCGAAGAGTTGGCGGCGCAGTCTGAGCAACTGCAACAGTTGATGACTTTCTTCCGGGTCAGCGGAGAACAGTACGCGCGTGTGAACAGCGGCGAGAAGCGGATGACGATGCCCTTGAATCCGACGTTCAAAGGTTTTTCCCAGCGAAGCTCGAAAACGACCGGGGGGAGAGTTGAGGAGGAGGCGAATTTCTCTCCGTTCTAAGAGATGCGGCGGCTACAAAACAGAGTCGATCTGCCGGCCGCCGGGACCCCATTCGGCACAGACCGGCTGAAACGTGAGGATTGAAAATTATGGGAGCGAAGAGCCAGGGAAAAGAGCAACTCCCGGTAAATAAAGCGCAGTATCTGACCTTCTTCACTGCGGGCGAGGAGTACGCGGTCGCGATTGCGAAGGTC
>JASHTD010000178.1 GCA_030040725.1 Candidatus Sulfotelmatobacter sp.
CCGGCGTGGCCGCGCTCTCCGGCACCTCGTTCGGTGCATTTGGGGAAGGCTATTTACGCTTCAGCGTCGCCAACTCGCTTGAAAATCTGCAGCAGGCGCTGGATCGAATCGACCAGTGGACGAAGAAGAATCTGTAGGACTCTTGCGCCTCTACTCACCGAGACCACCCTGCGCGTTCGTGAGCGCGCCGTCGATTAAGACGACTGCCCTGCAACCACCGCGGTACATTGCCCCCCGGAAGCCTGTAACCCGATGGCTTTTGGGATGCGGTTTTTTCGCGTCAACCACTATAGGGATTAATACCGTTCTTCCCAAGAACCGCGAAATCCCACGACTGCTGCGGCTTCTACTGCTCTGGCAGGTTTACGAATTGCGAACAATTCACAGGCTGCCCGCTTGACCCCGCTGAGATTCCGTATAAAATGGCGCGACTCCGAAACGGCCGCCAAAGGCTCGTGGATTGTTCCCACTGTCGATTGCTCGAAGACCCCTGACTTCACGCTAGTGGGCAGGCGATGCAAGGGTAAGATCGCGGCGCTCTCGAGGTCCAAAAAAATGCCGGACACGATGCAATCACTTTAGTAAAAGGAGAATCTATGACGCCCAGGAAAATTCGCTACTCAGATTATGCACTACACATCGCGGCTGCAGCCCTTATCAGTATGTGCTGCCTTCAGCCGGTTTCCGTCGGACAGACCACCGACGCGGATGCGGCTGCTCGTGACAATTGGCGCACAATTATGTCTCAGGGTCCTTTTGCGGGGGAGGGATGCTTTCAGGCATCGTATCCCGGCGTCATCTGGGAGCAGGTGGAGTGCAAGAAATTACATCCACGGGCTCATCCGGTCGTCCGCACGCCTGGAGGTCAGGTGACAGGCAACGGCCACGACTATGTCGCTGAAAGCTCGGGGCTGACCAGTGGGGCACTTGGAACCTTCCCAACGGTTACGGGGGTGAAGGCCGAGAAGAGTGTCGGTGTCGCCGAGTACGGAGATGGAGGCATCCTCGGGCCAAATGAATACTCGCTTCAGCTCAATACCAACTTCACGGGTACGACAGCGGCATGTGACGGTCATGCCGGTTGTGTCGTCTGGCAACAATTCATTTACGCGACCGACTATGAAGTCAAGGGCGAGGGCGCGGTTTTCATGCAGGATTGGCTGATCGGCTGGGGCAGCTCGCGTTGCCCGAGCGGTTTCGCCAGTGACGGAGCGGGCGATTGCTATGGGAACAGCAATGCCGTTACGACTCCCGATGTGAAGCCTGAATCGCTTGCCAGTTTGTCGCTCTCGGGTGCAGCGGATGCGGGCGGCAACGATACGGTGGTATTCACCGATGGAACTACTGCCTACTCAGTTTCCCAAGCCGACAGCACGCTTGATATCTCGCAGGTTTGGAAAGAATCCGAATTCAACATCGTCGGCGATGCCGGCGGCTCGCGAGCGGATTTCAACAAGCCTGTCTCGGTCACCGTGAAGCTAGCGCTGACAGATGGTACAACCTCAGCCCCAACCTGTGTCGCGAATGGCGGCACAACCGGAGAAAGCAACAACTTGAATCTGGGCAGTTGCACCACGGCGAGTGGCTCGTCACCTTCGATTCAATTCACCGAATCGAACTGAAAAATTCACTTTGCCGGTCTCAATTGGCTGCGTATCAGGGTGCAGTGGGACTCTGAATAGTCGCCAGTTTTCGCCGCCTTCCCCTAAAGACCCCGCCCGGTGCAATTTGCCTGGGCGGGGTTGATTTTTTGAAGCGCCAGGCTAAACTGCGAGAGCAGTTCTCGACCTTCATTTGGAAGCTAAAGAACATGAAAAAGCCAAGAGAGAAGAAATCGAGCTCCAGCGTGCCCCGAGCCTCGCGTCCGCACGCTCCCGGATACGGTTTGCCAAAGGGCAGCAAAGGGCTGCTTCCCTGGAGCTGGGCCGAACAGCGGCTCAAGAAATCTCATAGCTATTGGATTACGACCGTCAAAACCGGGAGTACGGCCAACGATTGTGCACCGCACACAATGGTTGTATGGGGTCTGTGGCAGGACGGACGTTTTCTCTTTAGCACTGGCAGCCAGTCGCGGAAAGCCCGCAACCTCGCGCAGAATCAAAACTGCATCGTCTGCACCGAAAAGGCGAATGAGGCGGTCATTGTCGAAGGTGTCGCAGAGATAGCCGACGTCGCCTCCCGCCGAGAATTCCTTCCTGTTTACGAACGCAAATACAAGTTCGACATGAAAGGAATGAAAGACGACATTCTCTCGATGAAAGAGCCTGTGTTTGCACTGCGGCCGCGCGTCGCCTTCGGCTTATGGGAGAAATATTTCGCGACCAAAACAACGCGCTGGAAATTCGATTCTGGAACCTGATGATTATTCTTCCGCCGGCCGCATCTTTCCGCTTCTCAAGTACCGATTGTGCCAACTTAAGGCTTCTCCCAGCATGTGGGGTGTGTGTTTGGCATAGGGCATCCGTTCGGATCGCTCAACGTAATCCGAAAGCAAGGGTCTGTATTTCGGGTCGGAGCATTTTTCGATGACCAGGTGCGCGCGCTGGCGTGGCGAAAGTCCGCGCAGATCGGCCAGCCCGTGCTCGGTGACGATGACCTGTACGTCATGCTCGGTATGATCGACGTGCGACACCATGGGCACGATCGTCGAAATGCTACCGTGCCGCGCCGTCGACGGCGCCATGAAAATCGAAAGATATCCATTTCTCGCGAAGTCGCCTGATCCGCCGATGCCGTTCTGAATTCCCGATCCCATGACGTGAGTCGAATTGACGTTGCCGTAAATATCAGCCTCGATCATTCCGTTCATGGCGATCACGCCCAGCCGCCGAATGATCTCGGGATGATTCGAGATCTCCTGCGAACGCAACACTATTCGCCGCCGGTACTCTGCCATATCGGCATTCACTTCGTGGAGCATTTCCGGACTTAACGAAAACGCCGTCGCTGAAACCGACGTCAGCTTGCCCGACTTCAGCAGCCGGATCATGCCGTCCTGGATCACTTCCGTATAAGAAGTGAGCCCTTCAAAGGAACCCTCCTCCAGCCCGAACAGAACCGCATTGGCGATATTGCCCACGCCTGATTGCAGCGGCAGCAGGTTTGCCGGCATGCGTCCTTTCTGCACTTCCCATTTGAGAAATTCGAGAAGATGTCCGGCGATCCGCCGCGAACCGTCATCCGGTGCTTTGAACGGCGTGTTGCGATCAGGAGAGTTGGTCAGCACGATGGCTACGACTTTGTCAGCCGAAACCTCCATATAGGGTGTGCCAATTCGCTGGCTGGGATGCATCAATGGAATCGGCCCGCGATGCGGCGGCGCTTGCAAGCCGTAATAAATGTCGTGCATGCCCTCCAGCTCCGCCGGCTGCCAGGCATTCACTTCCAGAATCACGCGCTCAGCCTGATCGATCCACGTTTTGTTATTGCCGATTGACGAACTTGGTATGAGCCGTCCATCTTCCAGGATGGCGGTTACTTCGATGAGCGCAACATCAAGTTTGCCGAGGAATCCATATTCCACGAACTGCGCCACGTGGCTGAGATGGATGTCCATGTAATCCATCTCGCCCGCGTTGATACGCTTGCGCGTTTCCGGATCCGACTGGTACGGCAGCCGCAGATGAATCCCTCCGGCCATCGCCAGCGCTCCATCGAGCTCCGGCCCGGTCGAGGCCCCGGTGAACACGCTCACCTGAAACTTTTCGCCGCGAAAATTCGCATTGGCAATCCGCCGAGCCAGCTCGATCGGAACCGCCTTGGGATAGCCCGATCCCGTGAAGCCGCTCATGCCAATCTGATCGCCAGATTTGATCAGCCCGGCGGCTTCCTCAGCGCTCATAATCTTCTGCGCCAGCTTGGAATTCAGAACCCGGGCAGTGCTTGGAGAAACGATCGAGGCCATAATTTAGTCCTGGGAAGCAAGGCCGATTTAGAAAGCCTGACTCTAGCTGCGCCCGTTACATCCGTCTGTGAGCTGAATCACAGAAACAATGTGATTGTGGTCGGGCGCTTGCGGCCTGAAGATCGAAGACAGCTTTCAGTAGGTCCGATCCGTCAAGATGCCATCGCATCGCTGCTTATGATATTTTCAAGAACTCGCTCGTTATTGTCCGGGCGCGAATCCTTTGTCCCGTCCAGCGAAGCGAACGTTGAGTCGAACGAAAGATCATGACCACCAAATTCCGCGTCTTTGCTACCTGCGATATCGGAGAAGCCCTCAATCTGCTGCGTAACCGCGGTTACGAACTGGAAGTCTATCCGCATCCCGAAGCTCCGGCTAAGGCCCTTCTCATCGACAAAGTGAAGTCCGGCATCGATGGCCTCATCACCACGCTGCGCGATCCTATCGATGCTGAAATTTTCGAGGTGGGCAAGAACACGCTGAAAGTAGTAGCGCAATATGCTGTCGGCTTTGACAACATCAACCGTGCCGACGCCAACCGCTACAAGGTTCCTTTCACTCACACAGCCGATGTCCTCACCGAAGCCACGGCCGAATTCGCCTTCTTCATGATGGGCGTGCTAGCCCGCAAAATGTGGCCCGCTGAGCATCTGACCCGCGAGAATCAATGGGGATTTTGGCATCCCTACCTTCCATTTCTCGGCGACGAAGTCACCGGCAAAACCGTTGCCGTCATCGGCACCGGACGTATTGGCCTGGCGCTCATCAAAAAGTGTGCCGGCTTCGATATGAACATTCTTTGTTACGATCCGGCCTACGAAAATCACAATTTCATCAATGCAATTCAGGAGGAATTCGACCTTCGCCACGCTCGCGGCATCTCCCGAGAAAAAAACTGGATTAAATACGTATCCTTCGAAGAAGCCCTGCACAGCGCCGATTTTGTCAGCGTCCACGTTCCCCTTATTCGTCCGGGTGAGAGTTCCACTCCCACCTATCATCTTTTCAACGAAAGGACCCTGCGCCTCATGAAGCCAACGGCATTCCTGATTAACGATTCCCGTGGTCCTGTCGTCGACGAATTAGCGGTGGTGAAGGCTTTGAGGGAAAACTGGATCGCTGGCGCCGCTCTCGACGTTTTCGAGAAGGAACCACTGCCCGCCGATTCTCCGCTACGCGATCCCGCCATCGCTGACCGCTGCCGCCTCTATCCTCACTTCGCCAGTGCCGCCCGCATCACGCGCCTCTCGAGCGATCCCAACAAAGGCATGGCCGGCCGGTGTGTGCAGGGATTAATCGATGTTCTCGAGAAGAACTACGGCGGCGATTACACGAAGATGCCGTATCTGGTGAACAAAGAGGCCTTCGCAAAATCGTAATCTCTTCAGCGGCAGGAAGCTGAGTTTCAGCCGCGCGCGAAGTGACAAAGTAGCCGCATCTACGTCGCCACAAAACCTCTTGACATCTCCCCCGGGCGGCCTAAAATCGCGAAAACCGAATCTTCAAGTCCCTTCCACGCGGGCAAAAACGGGCCGAACTCGGGCAAAAACTTTATCGTTCATCGAATCTGGCAAAGCAAATCAGGAGGGAACTGTGCCCCATCCTTTTCAAGCGCTGCTCGTCTCGGTACTGGCCGCTTCCGTTCTTAGCCGCGGCTGCGCGCTCGGGAAAGTGGTGGAGGGCGGCCCGCAGCAACTCAGCGAAATGTCCTCTATCGGCAAGGTTCTGCAAAGCGCGGGTTCGCGCTCCGTGCACATTCTTTATGTTCATGGCATGGACGCCACTGGCCCGCAAGATTCGCTCGTCTTTCAAAAAGGAATTTGCGAAATCCTTAAAGATTGCACTCTGCCCTCATCGGCCCAAAGGGACTACGCGGACAGCGGAATCTTTCAGAGCGGCTCTGCACCGCCCCCGTTCGAATACATGAGTAATCCCGTCTGGTCAAACTCCGAAGAGTGGAGCGCTTCCGCTCCTTTTGTCGATCACTACGTGATCACCCGCAGCCACGGCGGACCTATTGTCGTCGATGAGATCAACTGGTGGCCGCTGGTGTTTCCACTGAAGTGCCGCAACATCATTTCCGGCGAAGCTCAGCTGGCTGGCCCGGATCCCAGCTTGCTGGGATTGTGCGCGACTCCAACACAAAAAGATGCCAACAATCCCGGCCGCTTCGATCGTTACCAATGGATATCGGCGCAGCAAGTCACAACTCTCGGAGCGATGCCGCACCGCGGCGCCCTGGTGAACCGCGACTTAAAAAACAGCATTCTCGACTGGGGAGTTTCAGACGCCTTCATGGTCGTCGGCTCGATGCACACTCTTTTCCGCGAAGCGATGCGCCAATTGTTTGTGAAGACTGCCCGATTCCGCTCCAACGGCGCCCGAAACAGCGATTGGATTCAACAACTACAGAACCCTCAAGGGATTGACCGCGAATTCATCGTTGTTTCTCACAGTCTGGGCAGCTACCTTGTGTTTTCCACGTTGAACATCAACCAGCCCGTGGCGGCTCCGCAAACCCTCACAAGCGAGTCGGCCGGCAATCCCGAAACTCAGGATGCAGCAGCCCAATACATTCTCGAACGCACTTCGCTGGTTTATTTCTTTGCCAATCAGGTTGCGCTGCTCGAACTTGCCGATGTCGGGATGCCTACCGCGGTACCCACAGCCTCGCCTCAAACCGCGGCAATTCAACCGCAAGCGCAACCGAAAACCGCCTTGAGCCGGCGAATTGCCCACTGGAGCAAGTTACGGCAAACATTCAAACAGAAGGTTAGCCCCGGTGAAGCGGGCGTGCCGCAGCTGCCGGAGATTTTCTCCTGGAGCGATCCCAGCGACGTGCTCACCTGGCAGGTCCCAGCAATTGACAATGTCAAAGTGGACAACTTATACGTCCGCAACACCTGGTGGCACTGGCTCTTCGCCAATCCTTCCAGCGCGCACGGCAACTACGCCAGTAATAAAGAAGTGTTGCGAATCATGATGAGCCCGTGATCTCATGCGGCGTACAATTTTTGGCTCTCCATAAGTTATTCCCGATAGAATGAGGGCTGGGTTCGCAATCAGGGGTTCCAACCAGAACGATGCAAATACAAAAATTCCCGGTATTTTTGCGATTCGTCTTTGTGCTGCTCTTACCGACTCTGGGTTTCGCCGCGCCGCCAAACTCGGACAATCCGCTCAGCCTGATTCCTACGCCCAAAGAAATCCGCCTTCAGCCTGGAAGCTTTCGTGTCAAGCCGACCACCAGAATTCTCGTCGAGTTTGGCCATCAGTCTGAAGATCGCATCGCCGCCGAAACTCTCGCGGAGGAGATTCACGACCAGGTCGGATTGACTATCGAGATTGCGGGCGAAAAACCCGATACCCGCCGCGAAAAAAAGGAAGATCAAAGCAACATCGTGCTCGCCCGCCTGCAGGATCGCAAGGTGCGCGACTTCCTCGCGAAGAAAGGTCTCGCCGCAGATTCCATCGGCGACCAGGGTTATCTCTTGTTCTCCGACCGGTCGCATCTCATCGTTGCCGCCAACACCGGCCAGGGGCTTTTCTATGGAGTGCAAACCCTCCGCCAGCTTCTCCGTCCCGAAAACGGCACTCTCATCTGCCCCGCCGTTTCCATTCGTGACTGGCCCAGTATGGAGTGGCGCGGCGTGCAGGACGACATTAGCCGCGGCCCCATTCCGACCGAAGATTACATGAAGAGCCAGATTCGCACTCTGGCCGCCTTCAAAATCAATCTTTTCGCGCTCTACATGGAGCACGTCTTCGACTTCGCCAGCCAGCCGCTCATCGCTCCCAAAGAAGCCGCGCTCACTCCCAAGGAAATTAACTCGCTTGTCGACTATGCGAAAGCGCTCTACGTCACCATTCTTCCTGAGCAGCAAACCTTCGGCCATCTGCACCACATGTTGAAATACGACATCTACGATGATGTTGCCGAGCGCCCCCACGGCCATGTGCTCACGCCTACGAACACTCGCTCCTACGACATCATCAAAGCCATGTATGCGGATCTCGTGCCCCTGTTTCCCGGACCATTTCTTCACATCGGTGGCGATGAAACCTTCGAACTCGGCCAGGGACAAACTGCCACGCTCGCCGCACAGGAAGGCCTCGGCAGTGTCTACCTCGATCACCTCCAGAAGGTCAGCCAGATTCTGGCTCCCTATCACAAGCAACTCATGTTCTGGGGTGATATTGCCATCAAATATCCCCAGCTTCTGGGCATCCTGCCGAAAGACATGATCACCGTACCCTGGGACTACGATCCCAAGCCAAGCTACGCCAGCATCATCAAGCCTTATCGCGACGCCAGCCTGCGCGTGGTCGTCGCTCCTGGGGCGAACAACTGGAACCAGCTTTGGCCCAATCTGGACGATGGCTATGTCAACACGCGCAATTTCGTGCGCGATGGCCAGTCGCTCGGCGCCATGGGCATGTTAGACACTACCTGGAATGACGACGGGGAATCCCTGTACGCGATGGCCTGGCCCACTTTGATTTTCGGAGCCGCGGCCGCCTGGCAGCCCAACGAATCCAATATCGACGACTTCAAAAATTCCTACGACTGGGCTTTCTACCGCAAC
>JASHTD010000179.1 GCA_030040725.1 Candidatus Sulfotelmatobacter sp.
AATAATCTGCGCCCGAAGTTTCTCGAGCCACGGTGTGCGATCTTCGTCGTTGAGCGGGATCCCGCGCCGGATTTTGTCAATATTCTCGGGCGAGTGATAATCGTCCGCGTCGGCGAATTGCCAGCCCAGCCGCTCGGCAAGCAAGCGGCCTACCGTAGTTTTCCCGGCGCCCACCACTCCCATGATGACCACAATCATGCCGAAGTCATTAGACCAGATTTCAGAAATTGGGTTCCCATCTACTCTCCACGACCACATAAGGAATGAGGTCGCGGTGAGGTCAATTGCGGGCTCGGTGTGCTATAGGGCTGCATGTTGTCGGGGTACACGGCGGTTTTGACGCATCGAAGGGTCCGTCGTTGCGTTGAATCTCCTGAAAGTGTCGATCCCATTCGCCGGGCAAGGAATCATACCGGTCATTACTCCTGAAGCAGCCTAAGAAGACGGGCGCTCCACAGCCGCTGCCACTTCATGGCGAATGTTTTCGCGGGGCGTAGAGTTGTTGCGGGGCTTCCAACTGCTGTGCGATAAGGGTCACGCAGATAGGTGACGGCGGTCACCGCAATGCGAAATCCTCCGTGCCAGAATATCGACATTGAACTAGTCCTTTACTAGTTGAAGATCGCCCGGTCCCAACCCACAGAACCCCACAAGCCGTAACCCCAGACGGCGGGGCCGGGCGCCTTATAAAAACAGTGTGGAAAGCTTAGAGAGAGTCGCCCTCCTCCGGAAACTCTCTTTTTGCTTTTGAGGTCGGCGGCCCTCGATATCTCCTGCCGTCGGTCATGCTCGGAATCGAACTTTCCCCTCAACTTCAGTGCAACTTTGCCTCGGAGCCGCAAATGAGCGTTTGTATCCTTGCTGACACACTGTGTTCGGGGCACCACATTTTGCAGAGTTCACCTCACGGACAACCCCTTTGTTTTCGTCTGTGTAGATGTGGCGATGCTCCTGCATTCTTCTCCACTGAAGGTGAGGGGAAACATCATGCAATGGGTAATTACATTTGTCGCGGTGGTGGCAGGATTGATTCTCTCGTTGGCGGTTGCGGTGATCACGGAAGAACTGATTTTCGGCCGCCTCATGGCGCTGTTCTTTCTCCGCTCCGCAGTTCGTCCCACGATGGCCGCGAAGAATGGGCCCCAGCGCTAATCATGGCTCCGAAAAGAAACTCTGCCCTGGAGAACAAAGATGCTGGCATTGAAATACTTGCTCATGACATGCGGCCTAGGGATGATCACTGCCGCAGCTGGTCTTCTTGCTTACGACATCTATTTCATCGTGTGGCGGCGATTACACGAAGCGCCCAACGAAGCAATACCTGGGGCCGCTCCTATTATCGTTCGTTGGCGAATGTCCACGGCGCTTGCCTTGCTCGCCTGGGGACCATTGCTTCTCGCCTTCAGCATTGTCGTTGTGCCGAGCGGAAGGGGAGGCGTTCGAGTCAGCCAGCTAAGCGGTACGTTGGCCGGCACGCGTTATGCTGGCGCGCATATGGTGGTTCCGCTGATTGACGATGTGATTTTGTTCGACACCAGGGATCAAATCTTCACTACCGGAACCCCCGAAGACGGAAAAACAGCCGGCAAGAATTCCACGAAGACCGAACCTCTAAAGACCGAGCTTCTGAACGTGCAGGCGAAAGAAGGACTGCCCCTCGGCTTGTCCATCACTGTGCGCTACCGCCTCGACGCCGAACATCTGGATTACATCCAGGCGAACTTGCCGCGGCCGGTGGAAACAGAAATCGTGCCACCAACGGTAGCCAGCGTGTGGCGGGAAATCGTACCAGCCTACACTGTGCGGGATGTCTTTTCAGCAAAGCGCGAAGATGTACGCCAGAAAGCGGCAGCGCTGATCACACAGAAATTGGCGGCGGACGGGATTGTGGTGAAAGAAGTCATGCTCCGCGATATTCAGTTGCCCCAGGAATATGCGGAAGGACTCGAAAGCCTGCTGCTGAAAGAACAGGAAAATGACCGCATGGGGATTGAAACTGAATTGAAGGGCAAAGAAGTCCGAATCGCTGAGCTCGAAGCCGAGGCGGAAAAGGCGCGGCAGGTCAAGCAAGCGGAGGGCGCGGCGCGGGTCCGCGTTTTGCAAGCCAAAGCGGAATCGGACGCGATGCAATATACACTCCCGCTCAAGCAGAAGCAGATTGAAGAGACCAAACTCGAGGCCGAGGCACGTAAGGAGGCGACAATTCAGAATGCAGAAGCTGACGCACAGGCTAAGGTCATCGATGGAAAAGCTGAAGGCGAGCGCCGAAAAGTGCTGGCCGACGCCGAGGCCGATCGTATTCGCGTCACCGCCGCGGCCGATGCCGAGCGCCTGCAAAGCGAAGCGGCAATTCTGAAAGGTAATCCGCTGCTGATCAATAAGATCATTGCCGAGCGGCTCTCCGAGAAACTGCAGATTATGATGGTGCCGGCGGATGGAAAGTTCTTCTTCGCCAATGACGTCCTGCGCGGCATGAACTTCGCCGGCCAGAGTGAGGGAAACGAGAAATCGCCACAATAGTAACCTCAAACGACATTCACACGCGGCGCGTAGAGTGGTGAGATATGATGCGAGATTCGGTCCGTCAAGAGTGTGAGGCAAGGCGGAACAGTATTGGCCATGACTTTCCGACGCAAACTGCTCGCCGTATTCGCGCTGACGGTTTTTCTTTCGGTGGCCGCGGTGACATGGCTGGTTTCCGCGATCACGCGGCGAGCCTTTCAGCGCAGCGAAGATGAACGAGC
>JASHTD010000180.1 GCA_030040725.1 Candidatus Sulfotelmatobacter sp.
GAAGCGGGAAGTCTTTGATCAGCGAGAAATCGGTGTTCACAAAGCGCGGGCCGTACACGGGTGCTCTAGGAGCGGTGCCCAACTCGCCAGCGGGCGCCTTCTCGAAAGCGCAGGGGTTGAACCAGTTTGCTAGCGTATGAATCGCAGAAGGCGCAACGCAACCGGGGTTGCCCGCAATCGGTCCTGCCTGGTTGGGATTGCCCACCTCGTTTGGCCGCTGGAGTGTGAACCCGTTATACAGGAAGTAAACTCCCGACTCGTCGGCGCTGTCGACTACAAATAGCGGAAAACCGGATGTGGCTCTTTCAATCACATTGATTTGCCAATTTCCCAAGACCGCATTTGTGACTCCGTGCCAGTCGCCACCGAAATGCTTCCCTTTCCCGAACGGCAACTCATAAAGAATGCTGGCCGTGAAGGTGTCGTTGAGATTCAATTCTGACAAGCCCCAATCCAGTTTTTGCGCTCCCGGCAGCGGCCAATAGTTGGCTCCGGGAGGAGTGCCGAGACCGTCGGGCAAACCTGAATCGAAATCGCGGGCCCATGTGTAGCCTAGCAACGCGTAGATGCCATGCCTCGCACTCTTTGTTTCCGCTTTTATCTCCAAAGAATCGTATCGTGCTGCACCATCGCTGTTGTTGCTGGCGACCGTCTGAAATGGCGCCGCGTATGGGAACGTCGGAAAGCCGCACCCCACGGTATAACCGGCGACGACACCGCAGGCACTGGGAGATGCGATATTTTCATTCAACTGGCTCACCAGGATCCGAGAGCTGCGCGAGCCCGCGTATCCAGCAGTCAACACGATATTTCCAGGAAGTTGGCGCTCAATATTCAGGTTGAACTGCTGAATCATCCCCTGCTTGAAATTCAGATTCTGTGACTGAATGGTCCCGGTGTAACAGCTGGGATTCACCGGCGCCGTTAGCAGGCCCGCAGGCGGACAAGCTGGGTTCGCGGGAGTGTCTTGTTGGAAGCCGTAAGAAAGGCCGCATTGCGTGTTCCCGAACGGGGCGCAGAGGCCGGTCGAGAGAAAAAAGGAATTTAACAGCACGTGCGGAAAGTTATCCGGGTCCACTTCTGCGTAATACGGCGGATTCTGCCAGAGTCCCTGTCCGCCTTGATTCCACGCCGAATCATGGAAAATGCCATAGCCGCCGCGGAGAACGGTTTTGTCGCTGCCCGCGACCTTCCACGCGAATCCGATGCGGGGTTCCAGGGCGGTTGAGTCGAACTGAACGCCTGCAGACCCGCCCGACGCAATACAGCTTTTGCAGCTGCTCAAGGTCGGACTTCCCTTGGGAACGTACCACTTGAGATTCTGCACATCGAAATCGGCCATGCGGTTTTCGACTTCTGTTTCGGGAGTGGCGAGAGACCAAGCCAATCCCAGATTCACGGTCAGATTGGGGGTTACGCGCCAATCATCCTGCACGAATGGCCGGGCCAATTTCCATCGGCGTCCAGTGGTGCCGCCAAGAAAGGTTTGATCGTGAGCGGCAAACACGCCCATACTACCCAAGAGCAAATCGGCCATGTCGTCGCCAGTGGCCGTGCCAGACTCTACAACGTAGCCATCCTGAAAAGCGTTATTTCGGACATTCATTTCTTCGGCCCGGTAGACGACCCCAAAGCGTATGTTGTGCTTGCCGCGAATCAGGTCGAGCACATCGGAAGCAGAATAAACGTTAGTTCCTCCTTGATAGGGAGCGTATCCTCGATCGCCGACCGAGAAATAGCTCGACATCTGGAACGAGGTCATGCCGCAGCTGATGCAGTCTTTCGTCGACTGATTCAGACTCGCGGGATAGCCGGTGATGCTGTCGCAGCTGCCTCCCAAATCCGCGCCAAGAATACCCAGCTTAGATGCCTCGCATGTTCCCGTGCCATAAGAAAGAATGTGGTTGAAGATTCGGTTATAGCCGACGGTTGCCTGATTCACCGCCTTTCCCGAGAACACATGGGTTTCCGTGACCACGGCGTTGCGCCCGTGATTGTTGATGTGCTGATTGCTGCCAAACGCATTGGCTTCCGACCACGTCGGCGATCCGCCGGGAACGAAGTTCGTCGCCTGGTCGTAGCTGAAGCGGGCAAATGCAGAATCCTTCGTCGAAAAGTTGTGGTCGAGTCGAATGTCCCATGTCCCTTCGTTGAGCGATCTTGTTGGCAGGTTCGCGTAGTTGTAGCCTACCGCGCCGGTCGCATTGGGAGTCGGATAAAGCTGAATGACTCTTGCTCCAATTGGATTGATTAGAGCCGCGGGGAGGACATTGCAGGTTGTACCTGCAGTCTGACTGCCATCGGCTTGCACCGGCTCCGGCGTCGTTGTGCCGGGAACGCACTGGAAGGTTGTGGGCTCCGTCCCGGTTGCATAGGGGTTCGCAAGCGGTATACCAAGCGGATTATTGGTGAAATTGTAATTGCCGTTCGCGTCAGGCGTAGTCATCGCCGCCGTCGGCACATATCCGGTGAACGGTACGCCCTCGCGCTGCATCTTCGCCTGATAGTCTGCGAAGAAGAATGTCTTGTCTTTTTGAATCGGGCCGCCGAGCGAAAATCCGAACTGATTCAGATTGAACTTCTCTTGTGTATGGGTGAAATAGTCGGTGGCATCGAGCGAGGTATTGCGGAAGAACTCGAATAACGACCCGTGCCACTGATTCGATCCTGACTTCGTCGTAACCAGCACCGTCGGTCCGGCGCGCTCTCCATATTCCGCCGAGTAGTTGTAAGTGAGAACCTTGAACTCCTGGATGTCATCGATGTCCGAGAAGATCGCGATTCCTCCTTCATCCAGCTGATTGTTGTCGTTGCCGTCGAGCAACCAGTCGGTTTCCTGCTCCCGCGAGCCTCCGACCGAAAGAGAAAAAGATCCTCGCGTGGCTGCCTCGCTGCTGGCGGCATTGGTGAAGAAACTGACCGGGCTGGTGGATGACGTCGTGCCTGGTGTCAGCGTCGCCAACTGCACAAAATTACGGCCATTTAGCGGAAGATCGGCAACTTGCTGCGCGGTAATCACCTGTCCCAACGACGGGTTGGCGGTTTCCACCGCAACCTCGGTTGCGCTCACTTCGACGGTTGATGTGACCGATGCGGGAGCGAGCGCGAAATCGACTTCGCGATGTTCGTCAACCTGCAGCCCCATGTCGCGTTGCTCGCTCGCCTGGAAGCCGGACGATTCCACGCGCAGCGTGAAGCTAGCCACCGGCAACAGCGGGATCAGATAATGGCCCGAGTCGTCTGTCTTCGTCTCGCGGGTGAGACCCGTGGCCTGCGACGTCGCGCGCACGGTCGCGCCTGCGATGACCGCGCCTGCCTTATCGGTAACTGTGCCGGAAAAACTTCCGGTGGCCTGGCCGTAAGCCAGTGACGAAAACACGAAGGCAAAAGAGCAGATGATACCGACAAACAACGCCCGCTTATTCAGCATTGAAGCCCCTTTCGGTGCCGCACCCGAGTCGCGTGAATGTCTTTGATCCGTTGAAAACTTTGGAAGGAGTTTAACCGTAGCCTTATAAATGGCCGCGACTTCGGAAGTCAAGAATTTTCCATGGAATACGCGGCGCGGCCAGCCTGGGCGGCGAGCCACAAATTCGTGTTTGCGCGCTTGACGATGAACACCACTCGACCGAATCGAAAGATTGAGAAACGCCTAACCTCGATGGCTACTTCGCCTTTCGACTCGCCCACTCTGCATCAAAAGCTTTGCGCTGAAAGAAAGATTTCTGCGTGCCCACCCCCGTCGTTGACAATGCCGCATAAAGATTCGCGCGGCGTACTGCTTCCAGTTCCGGCAATCCTTCCGCGAGAAAGACGGCAAAACTGCCGATGAAAGCGTCGCCTGCGCCCGTACTGTCAATACTTTTCACGCCGAACGGAGGCACGTGCTCACTGACGCCCTTGCCGGCGAGCAGCGACCCGTTCGCGCCCAGGGTGACAATGATTCTCCGGATGCCTCCCGCCAGCAATTTCTCGGCGCAGCGTCTCGCGTCATCAATGTTCTTTACCGCAACACTCGTAATCGTCTCCGCCTCGCTCTCGTTGGGAACGAAATAATCCAGTTCAGCCAGCGCCCGCAACTCCACGGCTTGCGCCGGCGCCGGATTCACGATGCAGCGAATTTTGTGTTTCCGCGCGAATGCGATCGTGTAATAAACCGTTTCCAGCGGAATTTCAAACTGCAGAATGATGCAATCGCAAGCCTTCAGTGTCTCCGCTGCCGCTTCGACGTCCGCCGGTTTCATGGCATCGTTCGCGCCCTTCACCACTAATATCCGGTTCTGCCCATTCGGCTCGACGAAAATCGGCGCCACGCCACTCGACAATCCTTCGATCTGTTTCACTTGCGTGGCATCGATGCCCAGTTTCTTGAAGTTCTCGATCGTGGCCGGTCCGAACAGATCGTTGCCGACTCGCGCCACCATAAACACGTCGGCGCCACAGAAACGCGCAGCCACAGCCTGGTTTGCGCCTTTCCCGCCGAATCCCAGGTCGAATTTCTGGCCAAAAATGGTTTCGCCGGGCTTGGGAAAGCGGT
>JASHTD010000181.1 GCA_030040725.1 Candidatus Sulfotelmatobacter sp.
ACATCGCGGGCGCTGGTTCCGGAAGCGATTGGACAGGGATTGCGCGTTATCGATTTGAGTGGCGCGTGGCGATTGAAACAAGGGCGGCACCGCGAAGTTTATGGATTCGAAGATGAAGATGCGGCGATGGCGGCAAAGCTGATAGAGCGAGCGGTTTACGGGCTGCCGGAACTAAATGCAGATTGTATTAAGAGAGCGCAGTTGGTGGCGAATCCTGGCTGCTACGCGACATCGGTGATTCTGGCGCTGGCTCCGCTGCTATCGGCTGGAGTGGTCGATCGCGAGCACGGAATTATTTCTGATTCGAAATCGGGAGTCTCGGGAGCGGGCAAATCTCCCACGCCTCGCACTCATTTTGTTGCCGCGGCAGACAATTTCTCGGCGTACTCCGTTTTTGAGCATCGGCATCTGGGAGAGATCGCGGAGCAGTTGGGGCTGGACGATGAACAACTGATTTTTACGCCCCATCTGCTGCCGATTCCACGGGGAATTTTATCGACGATTTATGTGCGGTTGAACCGCGCGACGACTGCGGCTGAGATCGAGCAGTGCCTGCGTGAATTTTATGCAGGAAAGAAGTGGGTGCGAGTGTTCTCTCCAACGAAGCTACCGCAGTTGCAGTTCTCGCTGCACACAAATTATTGCGACCTCGGGTTTTGTCTGGCGAAAGATGGCCGCCGTCTGATCATGATCTCGTGCCTGGACAACCTGCTGAAGGGCGCGGCCGGACAGGCCGTCCAGAATATGAATTGGATGTATGGCTGGGATGAGCGGGAGGGTTTGCATTGATCGTGGTAGTGAAAATTGGCGGAAGGGCTATTGAAGATGCAGCCCTGCTACGCAAGTGTGCGAAAGCAGTGGTGGAACTAGCGCAGGATGGACATCGCTTGGCTGTCGTGCATGGTGGAGGGAGCGCTCTCACGCGATTGCTGGAGCGATTGGGGAAGAAAAGCGAATTTGTCGACGGCTTGCGCGTGACCGATGCGGAAACCCGAGATGCGGCTCTGATGGTGCTGGCCGGGGTCGTGAACAAGAAAGTGGTGGCCGCGATTCAGGCCGCAGGAATGCCGGCGATCGGATTTTGCGGCGGGGATGGCATGACGTTTCGCGCTCGCAAAAAAATAGTTTATGGAAAAGATCTGGGATTTGTCGGCGAAATCTGCTTTGCCGAACCCTGCTGGATCGAGGCGTTGTGGGCGCAGGGCGGGATTCCGGTTATGGCTTCGATGGCTCTGGGAGCGGACGGCGAGTACTACAACGTGAATGCGGATGAGATGGCGGCATCGTCTGCCGTGGCGTGCCATGCGAATACCTTGATTTTCCTGACCGATGTGCCGGGAGTGAAAAATGCAACCGGTGGCGTTATGCCATGGCTCTCCACCAGGCAGGCGGAGGAGTTGGCGGCTGCTTCGATCGTTGGCGGTGGGATGTTGCCCAAACTGCAGGCTTGCGCCCTGGCGCTGAAACAGGGAGTGGGGCGCGTGCGAATCCTTCCAGCCAGCGAGGCTGAGTTGTTGCCGCAGTTCTATCTCGAAAAGTTAGCGTGCGGAACGGAGGTTACCTGTTCATGAGTTCATCGGCAGTGGCGGCGGGAAAATCCGCGCTCCACTCAAAAGCGGTGCGCAACAGCGCGCCCGTCCGGACATTTTGGTGCTCCGATGTGGTTTCGACACTGGATCTCGGACCGGAAGGCGTACGGGCGATTTTGGATTTGGCAGAGATCATGAAGGCGAGACCCACGGATTTTCGAACCGCGCTCGCCGGGCGGCAAATGGTGATGTTCTTCGAAAAGCCATCCCTGCGAACCCGCCTCACCTTTGAGTCGGGCATGTCAGCTCTGGGCGGGACTGCGATGTTCGTCGATCAGAGGCAAGAGCGGCTCGATGCGCGCGAGAAGCTCAGCGATATAGCTCACAACCTCGAGCGCTGGGTGGATGTGATCGTGTTGCGCACGTTTTCGCAGGAGACGATTGCCGGCATGGCCCGGTATGCCTCGGTGCCGGTGATTAATGCCCTGAGCGATGTGGAGCATCCCTGCCAGGCGCTTGCCGATTTTCTAACTCTGCAGGAGCAATTCGGAGATTTGAAAAATACTCGGCTCGCGTATGTGGGCGATGGAAATAATGTGGCGCACTCGCTGCTGCTGACAACGGCATGCCTGGGGTCGTCGATTCGCGTGGCGACCCCGGCGGGATATGAGCCTTCCGCTGAGATAGTCGCAGATGCGCTGGAGATCGCCAAAGGGACCGGGGCTCAGATTCAGTTGATGAATGATCCGCACGAAGCGGTCGAGTCAGCGGACGCGGTTTACACCGATGCCTGGGTGAGCATGGGGCAGGAGCGCGAGACCCAAGAGAAGGAAAGGATTTTTCCGCATTATCAGGTGAACCCCGAGCTGATGGCAAAAGCCGCGCCCCATGCAGTTTTCATGCATTGCCTGCCCGCTCATCGCGGTTTGGAAGTGACCGATGAGGTCATGGATTCGGAGCAATCGGTGATTTTTGAGCAGGCGGAAAATCGGCTGCACGTACAGAAAGCGATTCTTTATTTATTGCTGAGCGGCGGAGATCGCCGGCCCTCGAGGAGTGCTCATGCCTGAAAAAGTTGTGCTTGCTTATAGCGGTGGACTGGATACCTCAATCATTATTCCGTGGCTGAAGGAGAACTACGCATGCAACGTGATTGCGATGGTCGCCGATGTAGGTCAGGGCGACGACATCGAGGCGGTTGTGGAGAAAGCTTACTCAACCGGCGCAAGCAAGGTAGTGGTTGAAGACCTGCGGGAAGAATTCCTGACCGGCTACGTTTTTCCAGCTTTGCAGGCCGGCGCCGTATACGAGCATAAATACTTGCTCGGAACTTCTTTGGCGCGGCCGGTGATTGCCAAGCATCAGGTGGACGTTGCATTGCGTGAGGGCGCTACGACTATGGCGCATGGCTGCACCGGCAAGGGAAATGATCAGGTTCGATTCGAGTTGGCGTATCAGGCACTGGCGCCTGAGCTGAAAGTGATCACGCCGTGGCGCGAGTGGACACTGAAATCACGCGAGGATTGCCTCGATTACGCCGAACAGCACGGGATTTCGGTGACGGCGAGTCGGGAGAAGATTCACAGCCGCGACAAAAACCTTTGGCACTTGAGCCATGAGGGAGGGGAATTGGAAGACGCGGCCAACGCTCCGTTCGATTCCACTTGGCAGATGACGCGGTCGCCAAAACAGGCTCCTGATAAAGATGAACAGGTGCAGATTGGATTTGAAAAAGGCGTCCCCGTCTCTGTCGGCGGGATGAGATTGGATCCGGTTTCCCTGGTTGAATTGCTAAACGAGATCGGCGCTCGCAACGCGATTGGCCGCGTC
>JASHTD010000182.1 GCA_030040725.1 Candidatus Sulfotelmatobacter sp.
ATCTGCACACCTGTAACCACACCCATACTCGCGTCATTGGCAGCGGTGTGATCTTTGTTTGCAGCGGTCTGCGAACTCGCCCCCGCGGCCAGCAGAAGGGAACACATTGCGCTAAGGATTTGTAGGGCGGGACAACGCAAGGAAATCCTCTGGAAATGAAGGCTTATCCAAGGAACTTATCACTTCTGAGGAATGGAAAGAAGCCCCGGAGGGAGGATGGAACGCGAGGCTTGACGAAGCTCCGACTTAGGTTCCGGAAAGAAATTCGTATTCTTCAATGACCGCGGCTGCCGCGATCTTGCCTTCATTTGCTTCGGCCTCGGTGCGAACCACCTTTCCTTTGCACTGCACGCGGATATTTTCCGTGAGCGTAATTTCAGGGGGAAGAGTAAGTGTGAAAGAAATCGGCGAACCTTCCTGGATCGGCGCGTCCAGATACAGGCAAATGCCCCGTGCGCTGACATCTTTTACTTGTGCATCTTCACTGTGATTCGAGCTACCATTCCTTCTGATCGCGGCCGGAATCCGAAGCGCGAATCTTCGTGCCGACCTCTTCTCCTGCTGCACTTCTTCCATGAGCTGCTCCAACCAATTAAAGTGGCGTTCAACCTATACTCAAGAGGATGAACTGTTTAGGGGACAGGGTCAATACCACGCATGGGTGGTGGAATAGCCCTTTCAGGCAGGAAAATTCGCCAAATTTCTCTAACTGAATCGTTTCCGCTTGCGATGTAAGCTATTGCAGGAATGTGCCGTGATCTTCATTCTCGACAATTACGACTCTTTCACCTACAACCTGGTCCAGTATTTCGGAGAACTGGGCGCCAAAGTCGAAGTACGCCGCAACGATCAAATCTCCATCGCCGAACTCGAAGAGCTGGCCCCCGAGCGCATTGTGATCTCCCCCGGCCCCTGTACGCCGCAGGATGCGGGCATCAGCATTGATCTGATTCGCTACTTCGCAGGCAAAATTCCGATCCTCGGCGTTTGCCTCGGACATCAGGCCATTGGCGCGGCTTTTGGCGGCAAAGTCATTCGCGCCCCACATCTCATGCACGGTAAAACCAGCGCCGTCACCCACGACGGTAAAACCATTTTTAAAAGCCTGCCCACACCCATGACCGCAACTCGATATCACTCGCTGATTGTGGATGAAAAAAATCTGCCAGCTGATCTTGAAGTCAGCGCCTGGACTACAGAAAGAGACGGCACCCGCACCATCATGGGCTTGCGCCACAGAAAGTTCACCGTCGAAGGCGTGCAGTTCCATCCCGAAAGCGTGCTGACCGATGCGGGAAAGAAGCTGGTAGGAAACTTCCTAGAAGTGGGCACCAGTCACTGACCACTGTTCACTGACCACTGCTTCTGGCTCTTTCCACCGCTCTCAACAGTGCCTGGGCCTTATTCATCGACTCTTCGAATTCGCGCGCTGGATCAGAATCAGCAACGATCCCCGCCCCCGCCTGCAGATACGCGTGCTTGCCTTGCATCAGCATGGTGCGGATGCCGATGCACGAATCCAGATTTCCGGCAAAATCTGCGTAGAATACGGACCCTCCATAAATGCCCCGCCGCACCGGTTCGAGCTCTTCGATGATCTGCATCGCCCGTACTTTCGGTGCGCCGCTCAAGGTCCCAGCCGGGAAACATGCCGCAAATGCGTCGAGTGCGCTCAGGTCTTTTCGCAGCCTTCCTTCCAGCGCCGAAACCAGATGCATCACGTGCGAGTATCGTTCCACGTACATCAGATCTTTTACTTTCACCGAGCCGTACTCGCTCACGCGCCCCAAATCATTGCGTCCCAAATCAACGAGCATCACGTGCTCGGCGCGTTCTTTCTCGTCGTTGCGCATCGCCTCTTCCAGGCGCAGATCTTCGGCTTCGTCGCGTCCCCGCGGATGCGTTCCCGCGATCGGCCGGTACTCCAGCTTACGTCCCGTCACCCGCACCAGCATTTCGGGAGACGACCCCAGAATCTGCCTGTCTCCCATTCGCAAGAAATAAAGATACGGTGATGGATTGATCTGCCGCAGTGCGCGGTAAAGATCGAACGCCTCAATTCCCGGCCTGAAGTCCAGCCGCTGCGAGAGCACCACCTGAAAAATATCCCCGGCGCCGATGTATTCTTTACAGCGCTCCACGCTGCGCATGAATTTTGCCCGCGAAGTTCCCGAGTGAATCTTAAGCTTGCCCGGTTTTGCTTTCGGCGATTTCCGCCACATCGCTGGACGCAGCCCCGCGGCCAGTTTTCGCTCCAGCGCCGCAATGTCGCGAACCGCGCCGTCGTAGGCCGAACGCGGATTCTCTCGCGAAACATCGGCCGCGGCAACAATGTGAATCTGGTGCCGCAGGTGATCGAACGCCAGCAAGCGATCGAAGAACATCAGTTCGCAATCCGGCAGGTCCAGGTCATCTTTCGCGCGTTCTCCGATTTTTTCCAGCTGCCTCACCACGTCGTAGGCAAAATATCCCACTGCCCCGGCCACAAACGGCGGCAGCCCGGGAATTGTCGCCGGACGGTGCTCGCTGAGCAACTGCTTCACGAACTCGAAAACATTTGCTTCATATTTCTCCCGCCTTCGCCCGCGTTCGATTTCGATCGCCAAGCCCCGCGCCCGCAGCCGCATATAAGGCCGCGCCCCGAGAAACGTATAGCGCCCGATCTGCTCGCCGCGCTCGACCGACTCCAGCAGAAACGCATGCGGCTCTTTCGCCGCGATCGCCAGAAATGCCGAGACTGGCGTGAGCAAGTCGGCGCTCACCGACTTCACTACCGGCACCAGCGTGGCCGAGGCAGCCAGACACGAAAATTCCTTGAAATCCGGATAGACCATGCGAAGGGTGAGGCCGCAAGGCATGCCTCGCGGTTCATTATAGGGGAGTCGTGCGTGGGCGAGTCTTCTCGGTCCAAGATGGAGATTCCTATGATGCCTTGCGTTGCGGCAAGTTTTTTCACGGATATAGAGCGGACAAATGACCGTTCGCGGAATCACACCGCACGATCTGTATCCAGGATGGCTGGTATAAGCTGTGGAGACCGTGATCAAGCCTTTGATCTTTGCTCTCTTTCTGGCGCTCGAAGTCGGCAATCCGGGCGCGCAAACCTCTGCCTGGCAACCGTCGCCGGGACATACGCAAGTGCCAATATGGCAGGGTGCGCCGCCCGATGCGCGGCCAGTGGCGGGGCCGGAAGTCGCCACCACGGTGAATGAGTTGGTGGCCGGAAGACCGTGGATTGAAGTGGGCAACGTGTCGCGCCCTACGATGACGGTCTACTCGCCGACTGGGAGGAATACAGGCGTGGCGGTGGTTGTGTTTCCTGGCGGCGGCTATGAGATTCTTGCCATCGATCTGGAAGGGACAGAAGTTTGTGATTGGCTGACTTCAAGAGGGGTCACGTGCGTGCTGCTGAAATACCGGGTGCCGGGCGAGGGGAAGTTCCCAAAGTCCGGAGCGTATCCAAAGTCGCCGGCGGCACTGGAAGATGCGCAGAGAACATTGGGGCTGGTGCGCTTTCACGCCGCGGAGTGGCGCATCGATCCGCACAAGATCGGAGTGCTTGGGTTTTCCGCTGGCGGGCATCTGGTGGCAGCAGTCAGCACGCATTTCAAGAAGCGTTTGTACCGGGCTGTCGATGCCGCCGACAAAGAAAGCTGCCGCCCGGATTTCGGGGTGGCTCTTTATCCGGGACATATGCTGGAGAATACTTCGCAGAATTTTCAGTTGAATCCCTACGTTCCTGTCACCCGCGAGACGCCGCCTACATTTATTGTGCAGGCGGAAGACGACCCAGTAGACTCTGTACAGAACTCGCTGGTTTACTATGCGGCCCTGAGGAGATCGAATGTGCCGGTGGAGATGCATCTGTATGCCGAGGGCGGTCATGCGTTTGGGCTACGGCGCACGAAGTTTCCGATAACGGAATGGCCTCAGTTGGTGGAGAGCTGGCTGCGAACCATCGGGATGACTTCGGAGTAGTCCCGAACCACTACGGCAATTGACGAATACCCCTCTTCATCCGAAGATAGCAGGGTAATCACCGGACAACTGGGCCCTTGTGCGGTCTCGAACTATGCGGATTAAGTTCTGGGGCGTGCGCGGTTCTACCCCCACCCCTCAACCCGAAAACATGCGCTATGGAGGCAATACCTCCTGCGTGGAAGTCCGCTTCAACGATCACATCTACATCTTCGATTGCGGCACCGGATTCCGCGTCCTCGGCCAGCAACTGCAGAGCGAGTTCGGCAGCAAGCCCTTCTCGGCGCACGTTTTCGTCTCGCACTTCCACTGGGACCACATTCAGGGCATGCCATTTTTCCGTCCGCTGTATGAGAATGCGGGAAATCGTTTCATGTTCCAGTGCTCCGCTCGCACCCGCAGCCTGAAACAGGTCTTGGCCGATCAGATGGCCGCACCTTATTTTCCTGTGCGGCTCGATCAGATGCAGGCGCGGCGCGACTTCTACGATCTCGATAGCGGCACCATCACGATCGCGGACGGCGTCAAATTGCAAACTGCGTGGCTCAACCATCCGCAGGGATGCATGGGGTTCCGCTTCGAAACCAAAGATGGAATCCTCGTTTACGCCACCGACAACGAACCCGGCGACCAGAAATTCGACAAAGCCGTCCGCAAGCTCGCCGAAGGCGCCGACATTCTGATCTACGATGCGCAATATCTGCCCGAAGAATACGAAGCGCGCCGCCGCGGGTGGGGACACAGCCATTGGCGCGAAGCCGTCAACGTAGTCATGGAAAGTGGGGCGAAGGAATTAGTTTTATTCCATCACGATCCCGAGCACACTGATGTCGTCATCGACAAAGTCGTGCACGAAGCCCGCAATTACTACCCAAAGGTCCGCGCTGCCTCGGAAGGTCTGGAACTCAATCTGTAGCGTCCGGTTGCATCTTTCGGCGCTGATTCTTTCCAGCTGTGGCTGGGCTATT
>JASHTD010000183.1 GCA_030040725.1 Candidatus Sulfotelmatobacter sp.
GCCCGTCTGGGTGAGCAGGTCGACGCGGCATGTAAAGGCGGGGCGAGCGTAATCCATGTCGACATCATGGACGGCCATTTTGTACCCAATCTTACGATCGGTCCGCCTGTGGTGAAGTCGCTGCGCAAGGTCACGAAATTGCCCCTGGATTGTCATTTGATGATCGAGCACCCGGACGATTTTATCCTGGCATTTGCCGAGGCGGGCGCGGATTGGATTTCCGTGCACCAGGAAGCTTGTCGGCATTTGAACCGCAGCCTGCATCTGGTGAAGAGCCATGATTGCCAGGCAGGCGTCGTGATCAACCCGGCCACGCCGGTCGATACGCTTTCTGAAGTGCTCGACCTTGTGGACTACGTGCTGGTAATGTCTGTGAATCCGGGTTTCGGCGGGCAGAAGTTTATTCCCGGTGCCCTGCACAAAATAAGGCAGTTAGCCCAGATCCGCAACCAGCGTGGGCTAAACTATAGGATTGAAGTCGATGGCGGCGTGGCGCTCGATACGATTGCGGATGTCGTCCGGGCGGGAGCGGAAATTCTGGTCTCGGGCAACGCTGTGTTTGGTGCAGGTGATCCAAGAAGGAATGCGGAAGGCCTGCTGAAGGCGGCGACCGAAGCCGCGATGATAAAGGTTTAGGCACGGGTTCGATTTTCAATTGCCGATTTTCGATTTACCTGTCAGAAATCGGCACGCGGCACTCTTCATTCGAGGTTCTAATGCTACGTCGAAGTCCACTGATTGCAACCCTAGCTATGCTGCTGATTCTTTCCGCGGCATGCACGAACAAGAAGTCGGTCAACCCGCTCGCCAATGTGGGTTCCAAACAGCCGGACAAAGTTTTGTTCGACAAGGCCATGGACGCGATGAGGCACAACCGCTTCGATGTGGCCCGCATGACGCTGCAAACTTTAATTAATACCTACCCCGATTCCGAATATCTTGCCCGGGCAAAATTAGCGGTGGGCGATTCCTGGTACGCCGAAGGCGGAACTGCATCGCTGGCGCAGGCTGAACAGGAATATCGCGACTTCGAAACTTTCTTCCCGAATATGCCCGAGGCCGCAGAAGCTCAGCTCAAGATTGCCAACATCCAGTACGAGCAGATGGAAAAGGCGGATCGGGACTACACTCACGCCGAGCGCGCGGAAGAGGAATACCGAAATCTGATCATGCAGTATCCGGACAACGCCAAGCTGGTGAAAGAGGGCAAACTGCGCCTCCTTGAGGTGCAGGAAGTCCTGGCCGAGCGCGAGTTCGATATTGCCAAGTTCTATTACCTGCGCATGTCGTATCCGGCGTCGATCGCGCGCTTTAAATCTCTGATCGACAAGTATCCACTCTATAGCCGGGCCGATGAAGCTCTATTTCTGCTCGGGCAGGATTACGAAGGCCAGATCGCACAAGTGCGTTCGCGTCCCAATTGCACCGGTTTCAATATCCCGCGCGGATGCGCTATGGAAGCCGCTAAAGCGAGCATGATCGAGGTGCTCACCAAGGATGCTAGCGCGGCTTATTCGCAAATCATCACCCGCTATCCGCTCATGGATCGCGAGCCCGACGCGAAGAAGCGCCTGGCGGCCCTGCATCAGCCGATTCCAAGGCCCACCAGGGCAGCCGTTGCCCAGAACAAGGCCGAAGAAGAAAGCCGCCGCGATGCCGGAACAGTCGACCGGTTGATTTCAGCAGTCAAGAAGGGACCGGATGTTTCTCAGGCCGCTAAAGTGGGAGAGCCAACTTTGGTTGATCCCACGCCGGTTTCTGCCAATCAATTAGCTGCCGAGAGCATGCGGGAGGCTCTCGGGCTTTCGACAAACAACGGCAAAGGCGAAAAAACCCTCACCATAGAATCGGCGAAGACGGGTGCTCCCGGAGCCAACGAGCCGGCACCAAGGTCTGATCAGCCGGCTCCCGCCGCAACGAATACGAATCCATTTGCGCAACCAGCGGCGACATCTGATCCGAACGAACTGCAGCCCACGGCTCCTGCGGCCACGGCTGCGTCCACTTCGACGGATGCAAATGCGTTGCAACCCAACCTTGCCTCTCAAACCGCGCAGACGGAGCCGGTTGTTCCACCTCCGGTACAGATCAATGAAATTCAGCAGGAGGCTTCGTCCTCTTCTGGCGGCCAGGCTGCGGCGAGTTCGGGCGGGAGTTCCGCTCTTGCCAGCGACAAGGATATTTCCAGCAGCAAGAAGAAGAAAAAGAAGGGATTAAAGAAGATTTTCATCCTTTAGACCGGCCGATTTTCAGTTCCGTTGGAGCGTCGACGGTTCACGTCTTCGCGGATGGTGTTCGTTTCTGACATTTTTCGCCCCCACTAGGTGCTGAACAGCGGTAACCTGTTACCTACCCTTGGATCATTGACTTACGTTCTATGGCAGGTTACCTTCGCGATATCTCCCCTCATCAAGAGGAATTCCTTGGCCCGGAAGATATTGCTCGCCGACGACAGCGTGACCGCCCAGAATATGGGGCGCAAAATCCTCGCCGATGCGGGTTACGAAGTGATTGCGGTCAACAACGGTTCGGCCGCACTGAAAAAGATCGCTGAGATCAAACCCGATCTGGTCGTGCTGGACGTTTACATGCCCGGATACAGCGGGTTGGAAGTCTGCCAGCGCCTCAAAGAATCGCACGATACCGCGAGAATCCCAGTATTGCTTACCGTGGGCAAGTTGGAGCCATTTAAACCAGAAGAGGCGCAGCGGGTGCGCGCGGAAGCCTTCATCGTAAAGCCATTTGAAGCCAGCGAA
>JASHTD010000184.1 GCA_030040725.1 Candidatus Sulfotelmatobacter sp.
GTTCATGTCGAGGCTCCGGTATTCGAGGGCACCGATGATCTGACGCTGAATCGTGGAGCTGGTCACATCGCCGGCACAGCACTCTTCGGCGAGGAGGGAAACATCGGCATTGCCGGTCACCGTGATGGCTTCTTCCGCGGCCTGAAAGACGTAAAGATCGGAGATCACATTGACATTGAAGAGCCCGGCCGGGTCGAGACGTATATCGTCGAGCGGTTGGAGATCGTGAGCCCTGCAAACGTCAGTGTCCTGCGTCCATCCGGCGGGTCGACGTTGACGCTCGTAACCTGCTACCCGTTTTACTACATTGGTAGCGCGCTGCAACGCTTCATCGTTCACGCCACGCTGACTGAGTCTAGAACCACAGCATCGGAGTCTGGAACACTGCCGAGTAGCCATTTAATATGCGAAAGAATTCCTTAACTCGCTGCTTTGCGATTCAACACTTCTTTTTCGATCCATCTTTGTGAGCCTATGCGATACTGTGGTCACCACGTGGGGTCCGTTGGACTCTCGAACGAAAATATTTTCGTACAATAAACGTACAATGGAATCGGCAAAGGTGCCTTTTTTGCCCCTTTGGCCATACGAAGAATCAATAACTTACGTGCTGTCAACGCGCTGAAAAGTTCGACTCCCGCCGCCTCCACCACTTCTTGTGCTTTTTGAATCAGTAACTTAGTTTCGGCCGCGCTGTGCTGTGCACCTCAGGTGTACCCTTCGTTTGAGTGAGCGCGATCAGTTCCGCATTCCAAGTGCGGCGCACGTCCTGCTCTAGTGACTGGACAACAGAACTCCGACGACTGTGCCCCCTAGGAAACCGATAACGGCACCGACTTCCGTCCCAACTCCCCTGCCACCGAGAAATCCATGTTTCTCCCACGACGCAGCGGTAATACCGGCCCCCGCTCCAGCGCCCACCAAACCTCCGATGAGCGTATTGCGCAAACGGTGTTTGCTTTTCATCAGTTTCACGCTGCCAACGTCTGACTTTTGAACAGTCTGTTCGCCGGCGCTGTCCTGGTAAGAAATCGCTGCATCGGAGACACTGACGAAGGTTCCCGAATGCGTCTTCAACTTCACGTCGACGATTTGAATTTTCTGTCCCGCGTGCAAGGTGCTTAGATTCGCCCAGGATGCTCGACCAGATTGTCCCCACGATGCGCAAGTGAATCCAAGGACACAAATCAGGAACAAACTTTTTCGCATGAGCGCAATTCCTCCTGGAGTTTTCGAGGATGCTCGTCACCACTTGTGCTGCAATGAGCCGATATAACGGCTTTGAAGGCTACGGCCCCAAAAATAGAAGGGAGAGACACGGCTAGGACAGGCTCCCCCGCGAAAGTTCTGCAACCCTGCACCAGAGAGGAATTCTTGTCAAGGCGCATCAATTGCTCAGGGAGCGTGCTGGGAGGCAATCTCGCGCAAAGCTGGCCTTCAACCTAAGGCGAATGTCGCCCCATGATGGCATCAGGGCTGACTTGTTGAGCGCGGGGCCTCGATGGCCGATGATGGCGGTGGGATCTGCATCGCTCATTTTGTTGAGAGTATGGCCTTCAGTGAAAGGGTGCGGCTTGATTTCAAGATCGTCGAAGTTCGATAAACGCTCGGCTGTTGATTCGGATTTGTGACAGCGGTCGCAAGACTGATTGTTGAGTTGTCGACCCTGGGCGGATTCACGGCGACACAGCAAAAGATGCAAACGAACCGCGACCCTCTTCAGGCGCAAGTTCATTTTGTCTCCCGAAATTCAGCTGATTGTTGTATCAGTGAGGTCGTAGTTTCCGCCCGACGGATACATTTCGTGTGACAAAGCACACCGTTTACGGTGACGTGTGACAGAGCAAATCTCTGCATAGGGTGACCAACCTCACAGCTTCTTGTGACCTTGATCATCGCTTTCCAAAAGAATTGTGGGTATTAAAGAACATTGCGTAGTCCGTCGCGGATCGTAGGCAGACGTCAGGGGCAACAGGGAGCGCACGCTTGTTCAAAGACGGTGAACACCTCATACGGTTGGCGGCCGTCTTCGCGTTGGGTTTGGCCGCATTCGTGATTCTGAGGGCCGCAGTAGTACCTCGCAGTTTTGGCCAGTACGGTCACTACCGAGGTGCGGCGATCGCCGAGATTGCCTCGCGGCCGATTGCGTTAGCCGGGCATGTGACTTGCGAATCCTGCCATAGCGACATTGCGGATCAGAAAAAGCTGGGCAAGCACGTAGTTGTTGCCTGCGAGGCTTGCCATGGAGCCTTAGCCGCACACGCGGAAGATCCCACTTCCGTGCAACCCAAGAAGCTGGATACAGCGGTCGTCTGTGCCCGTTGTCACGAGGCGAACAGCGCTAAACCGAAGTGGTTTCCGCAGGTTGCCACGGCGGACCACTCGGGAGGGATCGCCTGCGACACTTGCCATCAGCCACACCGTCCAAAGATCGAAACCGGGAAAAGTGAAACTGCGAAAACCGAGGCGGAAGGGAAGAAATAATGGAACTCACCCGCCGTCGATTACTGATGCTTCTGCCCGCGGCTGCGGTGGCTTGGAACTATGTTTCGGCGGGAACGCCGGAAGCTTCGCCGAATTACAAAATGACCGAGCACTGGTGGGCGATGCTGATCGACATCCCCAAATGCATTGGGTGTGGCAGTTGCGTGCGTGCCTGCGCCGAAGAAAATGACGTTCCCGAAGGCTATTTCCGTACCTGGGTCGAGCGCTATCACGTAGCCGATTGGAAGATTGAAAAGCCGGAAGTGGAATCGCCCGATGGCGGCAAAAACGGCTTCCCACCGCACACCGATGACGACGGCAAAAACTTCTTCGTGCCCAAACTCTGCAATCACTGCGTGGATTCCCCTTGCACGCAGGTTTGTCCGGTGGGCGCGACCTTTATTACACCGGATGGAGTTGTACTGGTGGATAAAAATTATTGCTTAGGCTGCCGGTATTGCGTGCAGGCCTGCCCCTATGGATGCCGCTTCATCAATCCAAAGACGAATACAGCGGAGAAGTGCACGCTCTGCTACCACCGCATCACTAAGGGGTTGACGACTGCTTGTTGCGAAGTCTGCCCCACCGGGGCACGCCAGTTGGCGGATCTGAAGAATCCCAAGGATCCGATTCATGAGTTTTTGAGAACACATACCGTGCAAGTTTTGAAACCCCATCTGGCAACTGAAGCAAAGGTCTTTTACAACGGCATGGATGGTTCCGTGAGATAAGCCCGGTCCGGCAAGTTCGGTCCGATAGGTTGACTTTGAAAAGCCGCTCCGCTAAGGAGGCTCATTGCAGATACCCGTGCAAGGCTTCATGTATCCGAACGAAGTGGAGCTCCAATGGAGCATCCTGATCGTTCTTTATCCGTACATCACGGGACTGGTAGCCGGCGCATTTATTCTGGCCTCGCTCGAACGCGTATTCCGCGTGGAGGCCGTGAAACCGACGTATCGACTGGCCCTGCTCACCGCACTCGCTTTCCTGCTGGTGGCTCCACTGCCGCTGCAACTGCACTTGGGCCATCCGGAACGTTCCTTCGAGATGTATATGACGCCCCACCGCTCCTCCGCTATGGCCATGTTCGGCTTTGTTTATCTGTGGTATCTGATGGCGGTTCTCCTATTGGAGATTTGGTTGGACTATCGCCGCGACATCGTTTTGCGATCCCAGACCGGGACGGGCTGGAAGAGAGGCGTTTATCGTCTGCTGACTCTCGGCTCCAGCAACGTCAGTGAACGCTCGCTGCGAATCGATGAAAGACTCGGATATTTCATCACTCTAATTGGCATTCCTTCAGCGTTCCTCTTGCACGGATATGTCGGCTTCATCTTCGGTTCGGTCAAGGCAAATCCCTGGTGGTCGTCTCCGCTAATGCCCATCGTATTCTTGTTCTCGGCCATGGTGTCCGGCATCTCCGCGGTGATGTTGCTCTATATGTTTTCAACGTGGGTGCGGGGACAACGGATCGATATGCGTTGCCTCGACACGGTCGCGCGTTACCTGCTCTACACCTTCATCATCGACTTCAGCCTGGAGATGCTCGACCTGCTGCAACGAATCTACGAAGCCGATGAGTCCTTCCGCAGCCTGGATTTCATGGTCCACACAAGGCTGTGGACATCCCAGGTGATCATTCAGATCCTGCTCGGCACCGTAACCCCGATCGCGCTTATCAGCCTGACTCAGGTTCTGAGATGCAGTGACACTGCTCGGAAACAGATCTACGCAGTGGCCGGCAGCCTTACGATGGTTGGCATCTTTGCCATGCGCTGGAATGTCGTAATCGGCGGGCAGCTCTTTTCCAAGAGCTTCCTTGGTTACACCTCATACAAAATGGGCTTTGCCACGCGCGAAGGTCTGTTGCCCGCTATCGTGCTCATGATTCTTCCTTTCATCATTCTGTGGGTTCTGGTGAAGCTCCTGCCACCATGGCCGGAGTCAGCCTCGTTGTCCGAGTCCGACGCCGTTGCGGTGCACGCAACGAGCTAGTTCCGCCTCATTTTGCTTGGGGCAGATGCGGAGAAGCGAATGCCAGAGGCTTTCGACGGAATCGCATCGGATGTCGAGCAACTCAGCGACCGATTGCGAGAATTGGAAGAGCGTGTCTCTGCACTAGAGGGCCGACCAGCCAGTCCAATCCTTCCTCCTTCCGAGTCACGGAGCGTCGCTGGTCCCAAATCGCGGTCAGAGAAACATCAGGATTTTCTTGCGCCGACCTTACACACAGGAGTGCTGCCAGTGTTCGGCAAAGCGGTTCTGGGAATCGCGGGCGCGTACCTGCTGCGCGCGGTTGCAGAGTCGGGATTTCTCCCGAAGTTGCTCCTGTTGATTGTTGCCATTGTTTACGCAGGGATGTGGCTGGTCTGGGCAGTTAGGACTCACGCCAGCGATGGCTTTGCGAGCGTCACGTACGCAATCACGTCGGCGATGATCCTCTCGCCACTCCTGTGGGAATCCACTGTTCGTTTTCAGATCCTGCAACCAGCCTTCACAGCTGCAGTTTTAGTTGCATTCGTGACGCTTGCCTTAGTACTGGCACGGCGGCAAAGCTTGCAGGCGATTCCATGGGTGGCGACCCTAGCAGGTGTGGCAACCTCTCTGGCTCTCATTGTTGCGACGCGCGAACTTGTGCCGTTTACCGTTGGCTTGCTGGCAATTGCCCTGACTACCGAAGTGATTGTTTGCGTCGGACACCCACTGAGCGTGCGGGTCATTCCAGCCATTGCGGCGGATTTTGCCGTATGGTTGCTGGTCGATTTGATGACTTCTTCGGAAGGTGTTCCGCCCGAATATTCGCCTGTAGCCGCAACCACGATTACAGTGCTTTGCCTGGCGCTGCTCGTGATCTACTGTGGAAGCATTGGCCTGCGCACCTTTGGATTGCGCCACCGTATGACGGTTTTTGAACTCGCGCAAGCAGCTGGGTCGTTTGCGATTGCAACGTTCGGGACGCTACGCGCATTTAACAAAGCGGGCGTGCCGCTCGGCATTTTTTCCCTCCTGATTGCCCTCGTTTGCTATTGGGGCGCTCTCTCACGGTTCACGACCAATGAACAGACTCGAAATCGCCGTGTGTACGCAAGCTACGCGGTCGCCCTTCTGTTGGCAGGGAGCTTGCTGCTGTTTCCGGCGGACTTGCAGGCACCATTTTTGGGTTTGGCTGCCCTGACGGTGGCTTTCTTATATTCACGAACAAGCAAGCCTAGCCTGGGCTTGCACGTGTCCATCTATCTGGCAGCAGCGGCGATCCTCTCGGGCCTTCTGAACCTCGCAGGGAGCGCGCTGGTTGGGAAGGTGCCGCATTCCCTCAGCGCAAGCGCATGGGTGGTCGCAGTTTCGGCCGCTATGTGCTACTCAATCGGATCACGTACTTCAAACCATATTTCGGAAAATGCATGGAAATCGCGTCTGCTGTGGGTCATCCCTTGTGTACTCGTTGCTGGAGCCGCAGCGGCGCTAGCAGTGATGACAAGTGCCAGGCTCAACTCGGCAAGCGGGACGCTCGATGCTTCGCGTCTCTCGGTTGTCCGCACTGTGGCGATTTGCTTGGTGGCTCTCATATTCGGCTTCAGCGGTTCGCGTTTGAAACGCGCGGAATTGCTCTGGGTTGCGTACGTGGCCATAGCATTTGGCACGCTCAAACTGGTGTTCGAGGACCTTCGTTTCGAAAACGAAACCTCCCTGGTGGCTTCTTTCTTGTTCTATGGTCTAATCCTGATCCTGATCCCGCGGCTGTCAGGATTTAGCGGCAAGCAGCCCTGACCTTCTTTCTACTGCTCGGAAGAGAGCACAGAGCAGGTCGGCTTATCGCGAGTCTTTCATCGTTGCCGTACCTTCCTGATTTTGGTCGAGTGATGTCCCAGCATCGAAGAGATCTGCACTGCGTTTTAGAATAGCTGGGGAATGAAGGGATCACCATGTTGCGCACAATCTGAGGCCTGGGCATCGGAGTTCATGACTACCGAAGCCCGCCCCGACCCTAAGTCTTTTCGTGAGAAGGCGAGGCTGGTTATTTTGGACCTTGACTGCTTCCTCTACCCTTACGACAAGAGGTACCGAAACGCCGTCCTGAGAGCTTGGCGGGAGATTGAAAAGGAATATGGCCTTCCGATAATACGGAGGAAAATAGCGCAAAAAC
>JASHTD010000185.1 GCA_030040725.1 Candidatus Sulfotelmatobacter sp.
TTCGTCGGCAAATCCGGTCGGGCCGCACCCCGCAACTCGGTTTTGCGCTGTTCGAATCGGTCGAGAGCGACGTATGGATCGTTGCCGACCGCTTCCGTGCGACCAGCGTACCGCAGGTAGTATTCGCCCTCCGGACGATATCCAAGGCTGTTGCCCTTTGCGTCCGCAGCGTACAGCGGTTTGAGCCGCCCACGGGAAGCGTAGACGGGTTTGCACAGTTTGCGCTTGCCATCCGCCGTCTTGATGCGGATGTAGAGGGTGACTTTCAGGTGCGGCATTGCAGTATTCCCTTAATCTGAAATACTGCGTTTGGCCGGAAAAACCTGCGGGATTCATGAAAAAGTGTATCCAGAAAGTGTATCCAGACTTTTCAGGAATCCTAAGCCGCTGGTTTTATTGGAGTTCCGGAGAATTGGTGGGCAGTGCAGGACTCGAACCTGCGACCTCCTGCTTGTAAGGCAGGCGCTCTAACCGGCTGAGCTAACCGCCCTTTCCGGGCGAGTATGGCAACGCGGCGGCCCTCACAGAGAACTTGGCGAGTAGTCCGCGGTTTCAGAAGAAAAGATTCTACTGGCGCGCTTTTCTGAGTCTACGCGAGCAGCGAAAAACAGGTCAAACGCGGGCAGGGATTGGTGATCTCGGCCTTGCGGTAAGCAATCAACAACCATCTTCTGCATCCTTGCTGCTAGACTGGCGCGTGCGGCGTCTCATCATCAATGCTGACGATTTTGGATTTACCGCAGGCGTGAACCGGGCGATCGTCGAAGCGCACGAGCGAGGGATTGTGACCTCGTCCACGCTGATGGCGAACGGGCGCGCCTTTAACGATGCCGTGGTTTTGTCGAAAGCGGCCCCACGCCTGAGCGTGGGTTGCCACGTCGTGCTGATCGATGGAGAGCCTGTTGCTGACGCCTCGCACTTGCGTTCTCTCGCATCGCCGCAATCTGGGGTGGCACGCTTCAGCGACAGCCTGAAATCGTTTGCGGCGCGCGCACTCACCGGGCGTTTGAGTGCGGAAGAGATTGAGGCCGAAACCACCGCCCAGATTCGCAAACTGCAGGCAGCCGGAATTTGCGTATCGCATGTCGATACTCACAAGCACGTTCACTTGTTTCCTGCGGTGCTGCAGCCGGTGCTGCGCGCGGCGAGAGCTTGCGGCATCCGGGCCATACGGAACCCGTTCGGCCCCCGCAAGCCGTTGAAGTCGAGCCAACTTCTGCGCCGTCCTAACCTGTGGACGCGGTATGCCGAGGTGAGAATTCTGCGCAAGCTCTCAGGCAGGTTTCACGAGACCGCGGAACGCGAGGGCTTACGAACGCCCGATGGCACTCTGGGCATTGAAGTGACGGGCACGCTCGATGAAACGCTGTTCCGCGCGATTGCCGAAATTATCCCCGAAGGCACGTGGGAATTCGTTTGCCATCCGGGCTACAACGATGATGAGCTGAGATCTGCGAAAACCAGGTTGCGGGAATCTCGAGAGACCGAATTGCGGGTTCTGACCATGCCGGAGGCGCGCGATATTTTATCTGCCCAGGGGATTGATCTCATTTCTTACCGAGAATTGAGCCGTAGCGAAACCTAGCGGGGCTCGGTTGCGTGATCGAGCGCTCCGCCCGTATACTCAGGCGTTTTGAGGTGACCTTCGTAACCTTAAGAAAACTCTTGGGCAACGGTATGATTTGCTTAAGTTTTCGCTGAGGGTTTCAGGCTGGAGGACTCGAACATGCCTGCTGCTGGGGCGGCGCCGCGCGCGACCTTGGACTTGCGCCTACGTGTGTGGGGCATCGGGGCCGATAACCAGCCATTCCATCAGAACGCCAACGCCCAGAACGTCAGCCTCACGGGAGCCTGCATTTGCGGCCTCGAACACGAGCTGAAGATTGGGGATGTCATCGGCGTTCAATATGAAAACAAGAAGGCGCGCTGCAAAGTGGTGTGGGTGATGGAGGCGGGAGGATTAAAGAAAGTCCAGGTCGGAGTACAGTTGGTTGTCGATCAGGAGTGTCCGTGGCTTTCGCAGTTGCCGGCGGAAATGCGAGCCAACCAGCCGGCGAGTACTCCCGACAATCGCAGAAGGTTTCAGCGCCACAAGATTTCTTTTCCTCTGGAGTTTCGCGACGAGCGCGTCAACACTCCCATGCGCGTGAACGCAACAGACATCAGCGGTAACGGTTGTTATGTTGAGACCGTCATGCCGTTAGCTATTTCGACCGAACTCAAAGTGGACTTCTGGATGGACCAGGAGCGTATGTCGACGACGGCCACCGTTCGCACGCGCGATCCCGGAGTTGGAATGGGAATCGAATTCACCGGCCTGCCCGATGATTCCAAGAAGCGCTTCCAAGCACATCTGGATAAGCTGGACCCGGGCATCATCAAGCCCGGCCCAAAAGTCGAATAGTACCGCCCCAAGCATTTCCCCGTTATTTGAGCGGTCGCCGGCGCGAAAAGCATACCTGCGCTGAGAATGTGCATCCTCTGCTGTTTCCTGCCATCGAATTACAGAACCATCTGGAAAGGGCGAAGTTCGCAGAATGAAAATCGGGATCACGTGTTATCCCACCTACGGCGGCAGCGGCGTAGTCGCCACCGAACTCGGTTTAGAACTGGCTCAGCGCGGGCACGAAATTCATTTCATCTCTTACGCGCAACCCATTCGTCTTCGCGGCCAGGAACCGAACATTCATTATCACGAGGTGGA
>JASHTD010000186.1 GCA_030040725.1 Candidatus Sulfotelmatobacter sp.
TGAAAGTTCCGGCATTGTTCCAATTCTGCTGAAAATTTACCAGGCCGGGAAAGTGGCTGCCTTTGAAAATATTCAGAATTCCTGTGTAGCCGCTGGCATTGGTAAGGGATTCGCTTTCGGCGTTATCTTGCGAGCGCCCGTAATAAGGAAGCAAACTGAACGAGAGGAAATCGGGATTGTAGTAATCGCCGCTTATCGTGCCTTTTCCGGCAAAGCCTAAGGAGTGCGCAGCGATTCCATCGAGATTGCCGAAAGAATCGGTATATATCGACTCGATTTCCCCGTTGGCAGTGGCATGCAAGTCGCCGATCGATTTCTGCGCCTGCGCGTCATACCCGAGCCCTAGCGCCCACAGTAACGCCAGCGCAGCCGGCCCCACTGCCGGCTGCATTCGGAATTTATGTCCCCACAGCACACCTTAAACCCCCTAAGGTCATCTCACCTTTACAGCTCTTGCACCTTCGCGTTCTGCCGCAGCTTCTTGTCCAGCCCAGCCCGCAGCTGCTCGGACTTGGATCTCTGCATGTTCTGCATCAGCTTGTCTTTCACCTGTTCAAAGGTGAACTTGCCCGCAGGCGTGTGAGCGTTCAGCCGGAAGAAGGTATAGAAGCTGCCCAGCTGCATCAGTTCGCTCACCTGCCCCGGCTGCATCTTGTCCGCGGCTTCCACAATTTCGGTCGGTAACTTCTCGCGTTCGATCGCTTTGTGATCGCCCATGTTCACGTGAAAATCGTCTTCCGAAACTTTTTCCGCCAGCAGCCCAAACTCCTCGTAGCTCTTAGTGGCTTTCGCTTTCTCCCACGCATCTTCCGCCCGCTTTTTTGCATCGTTTTTCGCTGCGTCCGTCGCCTTATCCGACGGCACGATTGAAATTGTCTGAATGGCGAAGCTCTCCGGATAGCGGAAAATTTGCGGATTCTTGTCGTAAAAACCCCGCGCGTCCGCCACTGTGACCTTTGATTTGTTCGTCACTTCCTGCTTCAGAAATGCATCAATCAGCAGCGATCTGCGGATTTGTTTCCGCAGCAACAGCCGCGAGCCTTTCACTTCCTCTTTCAGGTACTGGTCGAACATTTCCTGCGTGGGAAACTGCGCCCGGAAATCGGCTTCCGCCTTCTGCAGCTTGGCCGGAGGAATCGTCATTCCTCTTCGCAACGCCTCCTGGTATGCCAACTCTTCGAACTCGATCATTTTCAGCGCGCCGCTGCGAATCTTTTCTTCCTCACCTTTGGGAAACCCGTTGTGCTGGCGCGCGTAAGGGAAAATCGTCATCATCTCCCGCAGCAGGTCGCGGTCGGTCAACTCGGTGCCGTTGATCCGCACCACCGGCTTGTTCATGACCGGCTTGACCGGGCTCAGGCTGGCGCTTGCCGTTGAAGCCGCAGCCGGTGCCGCATTCGCCGCCATGGTTGGCTGTCCGATCGTGGGCTGTGCCGCGGGCGTGATTGCCGTCTGCTGATGCGAGGCCACCTGGGCCAGTGCCGGTGACACTGCCATCAGAATTGTCATTCCGAGCATCGCGAGGAATCCCTGCCCTCTTCCATAAACTCTGCGGCTCTTGTCCGTGTCTTTCACTTGCCCCTCGCTTCCTGGGCGCACTTCCAGCGCGCCCCTTCCCCAGCCTATGAACTTGGTGATTTGGTTATCTGGTTAACTTCCCTTTGTGGCGTCGTCCCGAAGCCCCGCCGCCCGTCCCATTCCGGCTTTGCTGTCATCCCGAAGCCCCGCGCTTTCTCCAGCGGGGCGAGGGATCTCGGCTACCACCGTCCCCTCGCGTGAGCCTCTAACCATCCAACCGAATCATCAAGTTTTCAAAGATCTAAGGTTTAAAGATCTGAGGGGAGTTTTTTTTCTCCCCTCAGGCAAAAGAACAGTTAGAAAGCAGTCGTAACGCCGTTGTTGCCCATTGATTCATTCGACATGCCGAAGTGGCACTGCCGGCAGAACTGCGTGGTGGAAGGAGCAGACGTTGGTGTCCACGCTGCGCCCGGATTGTAAGGACCGTTGACGAAGAAGTACGTGAGATAAGTGCCGGTGGTCTTGCCTGTAACTGCTGCCAGGCCGCTGCCGGCGTTGTAAATTACCATCTGGTGCTGGTTGTGGCAGGTGGTGCAAACCACATAGGGCACCGCGCCCGTCGCGGTGCTGTCAGTTACCATTCCGTTGACGGCAGACGCGGTGTAGTGAGTCAGGAACTCCGCATAATCGCCGGTCGGGGTATTCCAGGTGAAAGAGTTGTTGGCCCCGGACGTATACGTCAGGCCCCAATTTGACAAGCCTCCCGAACTGAATGGATAGCTCAGGGCGTTGTAGTTGGCGTTTTGTCCCACCGGGTGATCGTTGAGGTAATCGCCAGCCGTTCCGCCGTCGTTGCCGAGCAGGGTCGGAATCGGATTCCCGCCGTACAGGGTGCCATTGGTGGCGCCTTGTCCCGCGCCAGTGATAAGCGCGAGGATGCCGGCCTGTTGCTCGTAGGACTCGCCCATCATCATGGCGCCCTTCGAGACGTTGCCGTCATGGCAGCTTAAGCAGGCAGCGATGCCGCCGATGAGCGGGCTGGAGGTGCTGGTCCATTCCTGCGAACCGCCGAAGTTAACGGTATAGTTGCCGCCGTACTCGGTGGCGTAGCCCCCGCCGAAGTTCAGCGTTTCCGCAGTGATTGCCCACAGATCCTGACCCCAAAGGTGGAAGTCGCCTTCGTTGGTGCCCGTTGGGGCGAGTGTGCCGCTGCCGACCAGGTCGCCGCCGTTGCCGCGGCCGCCACTGTGGGGAGCATGGCAGCCTGCGCAGCCACGTCCGCCGTTATTGTGTGCGCCCAAAATGTCGTAGGGCGTTGTTGCATTCCCGTTCTGTGCCGCCATCCAGCCGATCATCGTCAGGACGAACAGCATGATTAGCATGACTTTCTTCATATTGAAAACCTCCTCAAAATAAAGGCCTTGATTTTGACTGAGTACTTCAACTCCGCATAAAACAATTGCACGACCGTCACCTTTTATGGGAATTGCTTAATTTCTTTACAAGTGGCTGTAAATCATTGCGACGATGAGAGTTCGCTCATTACCGGAAAATGTTGCGATTCTCCGCAGGGATGCACAAAAAGGCTCTAATGAGCCTTCTCCCACACTCGGTTGGTGAAAAGACCCAAATGTTTTAATGGGTTTGGGGGGGTGCCTGGGTTGGAGGCGTGACTTGGCGGGGCGCGTTGTCACGCTTAACGCATCACGCAGGGCCTGAAGGCCCTGCCTGCGGAAGTCGAAGCATCCCAAGGACAAACCTGGAAGATTCTAAGATGGCTTGCCGGTCGCGCCAGCGCCAGGGTTTGGCGGAGCGGCCGGGCTGGGAGCGTTCGGCGCGGGTGCCGTTGTCGGTGCTGTCTTGTCGGCCGGCTTGGCGTCATTCTTGCCCGGAATCTCCGTCGGCTTCGCCTCCGATTTTTTTGCCAGTTCGGCCAGGCGCCGGTCATATTCCTTCTGCGCTTCATCGTTGGTGATGTAGCGGAACATCTGCACACGGCCGAGGAACTGTTCGCTGGTGAACACGCGATTCTTATTATCGATAGTGAGGCCGGCTAGCGCCTCGAATTGGCCCGGAAGCCATCCGAAGCTACCAAAAACCAGGCGCACTGTGCCCTCGGGAGTAAATACCTGAAGTCGATTCAACCCAGCATCAGCGACCCAGACATGGCCGTCGCAGTCTATGGCAATGCCCTTGGGACGGGTAAAGTCGCCGGGACCATCGCCGTTCTTGCCGAACGTGCGAATGAATTGGCCGTCGGCGTCGAACTCCTCGACGCGATCATTCAGCGTGTCGGTCACGTAGAGATTTCCGTCTTTATCGACGGCAACGTTGGTCGGCTTGGAGAAATCGCCGGGCGTGGTGAGAGTGTGGTTCTTGCCCGGAGTGCCAATCTTGCGCAGCAGCTTGAAACTATCGGCATCGAAAACCAGAATTTGATCCGAGCCGGTGTTGGCCACATAGAGAAAACGATTTTCTTCGTCGATGGCAAGCCCCGCCGGATCATTCATGATGCCTTCGCCGAACGAGCCTTGCAACTTGTGCTCTTTATTGAATACCAGCACGTGATTGTATTGCCCATCGGAAACGAAGAGCCGGTCAGCGTCGTCAATTGCCAGCCCGAAGATCCTGCCAAATTTAGCATCGACGCCGTGCTTGATGAATCCCGTATCTTTACTCTCGGGATCGAAAATAAAAACCGCGCCGACCTTGGTGTCGGCGACATACACCAGACCTTTGGAATCGACAGCCAACCCATAAGGAGTGCCCAGCGCGAAGCGCTGCTTGCCTCCAGCAGCCCGCTTTGCGGCTTCATTGGGATCGACTCCGGCCATGCGGTCCATCCATGATTTGCTTTTCACCTGCTGCTGCTTTTCGGGCGACTTCTTCTCGGCAGAGAAATAATCGAGATATTTCACCCGTCCGATGGCTGGCGGTTGCGGCCATACCAGAGCAGAGGTATTGAAATTCAACGGCACATCCGGAGGAGCCGCTGGCTTTTTATTCTTCTGGTCTGCGAAAACCGGCGCGGCGCACATCGCAAATAGCAGCGCCAGCGCGGTGGCTGCCGGCCAATTCTTGCTCGCAACATTATGAAGATTCGTTTTCATGGCTAATGCGCTCCCTTCGGAGTAGGAATTCCGGGTGGTGGGTTTTGCGTTCCGGGCACAGTTACCGGACCCATTCCCTGCGGGCCGATCATGCCCTTGTGGCAGGTCTGGCAAAACGCCATATTGTTGGCCTGATCCTTCACCAGCAGGTCGGCCTGCGCCGAGGAGTGCGGCTGATGGCACGTCAGGCAATTCATCGGAGTCAGAACGTGGGTGCGATCCTTGGGGTCGACGAGGTCCGAATAGGGATGCCGCTCTACGGGGTGCCCCAGGCCGTATTGGATCGGAAGAACCGGAACTTTCGCGAAGTAGTTGTCAGGCAGTTTTACTTTGCCATCGAAGATGGTAACCAGGTGCTCGCTCTCCAGTTTCTGCGGCTGCGCGTCGGGGCCGTGGCATTCCAGGCAGAGCTTGTTCGGTTGCGCAACCCGCAGCAAGTGCTCGTTCTCGTTGCCGTGCGGCTCGTGGCAAGTCCCGCAACCCTGCATAAACGCTGGCTGATGCAGCACATGCTTCTTGCCCTGATCGGCGATATCGCTGTGGCAGCCGAGGCAGATATCCACTCCATTGGTTTTGGGAAGCCCCGGTTGCGCGCTGGCATGCGGGCTATGGCAATCAGTGCAATCGCCCGCGGCTCCGGGATGTTGAACCTTGGCCTTCTCGATCTGTTCGGCTTTGTCGGAGTGGCAGGTCACGCATAGCGATTTGGCGTCGGCTTGCGTGAGCACAACTTTTCCATCTTTCGCCGGCGCGTGGCATACGTCGCACTGTTTGTCGGCAAACGGCGGATGCATGAACTTCGCCATCAGTTTTGGAGCGGCCGATTGATGAGGATCGTGACAGCTCAGGCAATCGGCTTTTTCGAAGGGCTGGTTCGAATGAGCTTTCTGCAAATTGGCGTCTTTGGCGTCGTGGCAATCAAGGCAGAGAGCCGGCGACCCTTTGGTCAGGTGAAAGTCGAATTCGGCCTTCCCGACCTCGCCCGTCTTGTGCGTAACATGGCAGGTCTCGCAACCCATGTCGAGCGCAGCGTGGCGGCTGCCTTTTTCAGGCGTGTTCAGGCCGGTGTTGTGGCAGGTAAGGCAAAGATTCTCTTTTTGATTCCCTGAAGTGGCCTTCAAAAGCTGAAATTTATTGTCGGAGGAGTGTGGATCGTGGCACTTCACGCAGTCGCGCACCGCTGGAGGATGCACCGTACCCTTGAGATCGGCCGCATTCTTATCCGCATGGCAGGTGAGGCAGAGAGCGCGAGTAGTGGTGGTAATCAGCTTGACATGCGTGACGTCATGGCTGACCCGGATTTCGTGGCAGCTCATGCAGCCCATGGCCATCGCCGAATGCACCGCCTTGCCTTTGGTTTTATCCTCGTGGCAGGCCAGGCATGTGGAGGGATCGGCCTTCGGATCCAGCGGTACCGGATGTTCCACCGCGAAAACCCGGCAGGTTGGGAGGATCAAAAAGAAAACGAAATATGCTAACTCGCGGAGCGCGCGGCTAGTCCCTGGGTTCGATTTGTATGATGGCAGCGCCACAAGCCGACTCCTGTAGAACCTGCATTTGCACGCCATTCGCCTTAGTCTCGCGACCGTTGAAATTCTTAACAGGAGACGCAAGACATTGCAACATCGTAACTTGTGGATAAAGGGCCGTCGAGTTCTCGCCTGTTCCGTGTTGCCGGATTCATCAGTTTGGGGGCTTATCCCCCAGCGGGATGGTCTAAATGACCCAAGTAATCGGCTTTCAACTCCAAGGTTGATCGCGATGGGAAGACAAAACAATTCCCAACCCTCAAAAAGAGAAAGGGACGAGCATTTCGTTCCAGCCCTCTAGCACATCTAAGTAAGTAAAGATATGCCAGGTTTTTGCATAAGCCGAAATTTTTAGAACACTTGATCGCAAGGAGCAAGTATGAATACCCACCGTATTTTGCCGAATCTAGTCTTGGCCGTATCCCTGTGCCTGTGGGGCGTGCCCGCTCTTTCGGCACAGGGCGAACCAAGCAACGGAATTCCCGTTCACACTCTCGTGACGGTCGAAGCCAACAAAGGCTCGAACCCACCGGAGGTTACTCAGCAGGATGTACTGGTAAGGGAGGGTAAAGACCGCGACACCGTCACCGAGTGGATCCCTGCCCAAGGTGATCACGCCGATCTCGAATACTTCATTCTCATCGATGACGGAGCCAACATGACTCTTGGTTCTCAACTGGAACCGATTCGCAGGTTTATTCTTGCCCAGCCTCCGACCGCGAAAATCGGTCTCGCATACATGCAGAACGGCATCGCGCAGGTGGTGCAAACTCTCACCACCGATCACGACGCTGTGGCCAAAGCGCTGCGGCTTCCCACAGGGATTGCAGGCATCAACGGCAGCCCTTATTTTTCAGTCAGCGATCTGGTGAAGCGTTGGCCTGCCAGTGCGGCTCGCCGCGAAGTGCTGATGATCTCCGACGGCATTGACCGCTATTACGGTTCGGCAGACTTTCTCGATCCCTATCTTGACGCGGCGATCGGCGATGCTCTGCGTGCCGGCATTGTCGTCTCCGCCATCTATACTCCGGGCACGGGCCATTTCAGCCACGATTTCTACCTGACTTATTGGGGTCAGCTCTATATGGCGCGGCTCGCCG